>NZ_VKGC01000004.1:0-118345 GCF_007280785.1 Helicobacter mehlei | reverse complement strand
CCCCCTATCTCCACCCCCCCCCCCCCCCCCGCCCTCCCGCTAGGCCTCCCCCCCCGGCCCCGCGTGCCCGGGCGGCGGGGGGGGGTGGGGCGGGGGGGGGGGCGGCGGAGCGCATGTTTTTATGCTTTAAAATATGAGGCGCGTGTTTTGAGTGCGGGCGAGTTGGGGGCATATGCGAGTCATTACTCTTTATGGCAAAAATGTATCCAGCTAGATGAGCCCATCGTGATCTTAGAAGATGATATTTATCTAGAACCTTACTTTTTTGAGAGTCTGGACTTTTTGCAAGAACATATAGCTAAAATAGGTTATATACGCTTGTCGCATAACACACACCACAAAATTTGCAAGAGGCCTACAAAATTTCCCCATATATTTGAAGTCGTCCAATTCACGCTAGGCATTGGGACGATGGGCTATTGCCTCACACCCAAAGTAGCGCACAAGTTTATCCAAGCGAGTCAAAAGTGGGTCATGCCCGTGGATTGGGTGATGGATAACCACTGCTTACATGGGGTTAGAAACTTGGTATTTGAGCCCTTTATTATTGGTGAAAATGAGCAAGCCATGCAATCTAGTATTGATAGACCGCCTTCAACCCAAAAGGTCTCCCCTCTTGTGTGGCTGTGTAACAAAATAGCCCATTTTCGCTTTGAACTCTATTTTTGGTCGTATGCTAAAATGAGGGTGGGCTAATGCTTAGCCATCTCCAAGATGCGCTTTTAAAATGGTATCCCTTGCATGGACGCATAGACATGCCCATCCGCCATTTGAGTGGGGAAAATGCGCCCTATGAGATTTATATTTCTGAGATCATGTCTGCCCAAACCCAAATTAATGTGGTGTTAGACAAGTTTTACTATCCCTTTTTACAAGCCTTCCCCACGCTCAAAGACTTAGCCCAAGCCCCTTTAGAACAAGTTTTGATTTTATGGAAAGGGCTTGGTTACTACGCTCGGGCTAAGAATTTACACAAAGCCGCTCAAATTTGCATGGCCCAACATGGCGGGTATTTGCCAAGAAGTTACCAAGCCCTACTAGCACTGCCCGGCATTGGGGCTTATAGTGCGGGTGCGATCTTGTGCTTTGGCTTTAAAGAGGCGGTGGGTGTGGTGGATGCCAATGTATCCCGTGTGCTCTTGCGGCTATTTGGGATGGATATTTCTAGCAAAACTTTAAAAACAGACTTGCAAAACCAAGCCAATGCCTTTGTGAATGTGGCTAACCCCTTTGATCACAACCAAGCCCTCATTGACTTAGGCGCGCTCATCTGCACGCCCAAAAATCCCCAGTGCCATCTTTGCCCCCTACGCTTTGCTTGTCAAGGTCAAAACGACACAGAACGCTTTAGCCTGCTGAAAAAAACCCCCAGTATCGCGCTCACCCAACATTATGGCGTGTGTGTGGATCAAGGTGGGTTGTATTTGTCCTTGCCCCAAAAGGGCTTGTATGCTGGGCTTTACCAATTCCCACTCTTAAAAGAACAGGAGCTTGTGAGTCTGCCCTTTATAGGGACCATCAAGCATAGCTACACCAAATACCGCCTACAAATCAAACTTTACCAAGCCAACTTGCACGATTTGGTGCCCACCAATCTTAAAAAGATGCCTTTAAGCCAGCTTGATCAAATCCCTACCAGCTCCATGACCGCTAAAATTTGGCATCTTTGCCAAAAAAGAAGAATATTATCCTAAAACCTTGACAAGTTTATTGAAATCATTATATAATCGGGTTTTGTTGATCCAGATTAGCTCAGCGGTAGAGTAGGCGGCTGTTAACCGCTTGGTCGTAGGTTCGAATCCTACATCTGGAGCCATTTTTAGGTTTCCCTTTATCCCCTTAGTTTGAGCGTTTTCTCCTTGCTGATTTACTTTTCTGTGTTAGTTTTGCCGATATAAGAGGGCGCAGTGTGGATAAGTTGGAACACTATTGGCTTACCTTGCTGTGTCCTAATTTAAAAGAAGGAGTTTTCATGGTTTTGAGTAAAAAAGTGGGGGGCTTGGCTCTCTCTAGTTTGATGGCACTTGGTTTAGCTTCGTTTGCACAAGCAGATGAAAAAAATGGCTTTTTTATGGGGCTTGGTTACCAACAAGGTAAGATCGGGGGTGGTGCTTACCACACTGCTTTGACCAAGGGTACCCCCGTCTATGGTATGGATATCCAACTAGGGGGCGTGGGCTTTGCTAATAAATGGTTTGGCGGGCAGGTTTATGGGTTCTTTGATTGGAACAATAGCCATATCATGGGATCCAATGATCGCGACAAGTGGAATGTCTATACCTATGGTGGCGCAGCCGATGCGATCGTGAATCTAGTCGCCACTAATCCCTTTGCCTTTGGTCTAGTAGGCGGTATCCAGTTAGCGGGCAACAGTTGGAATTTTAACACCTTCTCGCACACTGCGTTCCAATTCCTCTTCAATGTGGGTGGCCGTATCCGCATGGGTACACACTCTGCTCTCCAAGCAGGGATCAAGTTCCCCATGATTCCCCAAAAGCTCACACCTGAAATCAAAGACATGCGCCGTTATGTGTGGTATGTCAATTATGTCTTCACTTTCTAGGCTGACCTAGAGATTCTAGGAGGGGGTTTAAGCGGGGCTTTTTAAGCGTTCTTGCAAATTTTCCAATAAGCTTTGCAACACTTCCGAGTCGTCTTTGCTAGGAGCTAGAATTGTGTATTGTTGGTTGCCCTTAAAAATGGTTGTGCGTTGGGCGTATTGGGAGATTTTGTGGATACCCAACAAGTTAGCCAAAATTTTAACACGGATGATCTGCAAAAATTGCGCACTCATAGGATCAAGCGGACCAAAGCGATCCACGATCTCCTCTTGGATGGCGCGCACACTGGATAAGTCGCTACACAAGGACAGCCGGCGGTAAAGTTCCAAACGCAAACTATCATTTTCAATCAAATCTGCGCTCAAATACCCACTCACCGCTAATTTCAAATCCACACTTTTTAACTCCACTCTCTCTCCGCTCTTTTCCCTGATGGCCTGTTCTAGCATTTTGCTATACAGACCATACCCGATATTTTGGATATGCCCGCTCTGATCTTGGCCTAAAAAATTCCCACTCCCCCGAATTTCTAAATCATGCAAAGCTAGACTCGCGCCCGCCCCCAAATCGCTATTTTTTTCAAGCGCAACTAAGCGTTTGAGGGCATCTAGGCTTAAATCCTTTTTGTTTTCCACCAAGCAATAACAAAAGCCCTCTTTGTGGCTTCTGCCTATACGCCCCCTAAGCTGGTGCAAATCGGCTAAACCAAAGCGATCGGCACGATCAATGATGATCGTATTGGCATTGGGGAGATGCAATCCCGATTCCACGATCGAAGTGCAGACTAAAATATCTAATTGCCCTTGCTCAAAGGCTTGCATAATATCCTGACTCTGTTGTAAGGGGGTTTTGGCATGCAGGGTTTCAATCTGCAAATGGGGTAAGAGATCAACAAGAGTTTTTTTAGCTTGGGGCATGCTCTCAATATGGTTGTGGATATAAAAGACCTGCCCGCCCCGTCTGCGTTCCCTTAAAATGATCTCTTTGAGCAAACTGGGGGTTTTTTCTTTCACAAACGTGCGGCTAGGGACTTTATAGCTAGGCGGAGTGGCTAAAAAACTCATGCCCTTGATGTGGGAGAGTGCCATGCTAAGGGTTCTTGGGATGGGAGTTGCAGACATGCTCAAACAATGCACGCTTTGGGCTAAAAGCTTGATGGTCTCTTTTTGCTTGACTCCAAATTTATGTTCTTCATCCACCACCACCAGCCCCAAGTTAGCAAACTCTGCCCCCAAGAGGGCATGCGTGCCAACCACCACATCTAAACTACCCTGCTTTAAGCCCTCTAGGATGTGTTTTTTTTCCGTGGGCTTGCTAGAACGATCAAGCCTGGCTACCCGCATGCCAAAGGGTTCTAAGCGGGTTTTGAGGCTATTAAAATGTTGGTTGGCTAAAAGCGTGGTGGGCACAAAAAATGCACTTTGCTTATCGGCTAAAAAAAGCGCATAGATGGCGTGCATAGCAACCTCTGTCTTGCCAAAGCCCACATCTCCACTTAAAAGCCGATCCATCACTTTCCCACTAGCCAGATCTTGTAAAATCTCGGTGATGCTACGCTCTTGATCAGCAGTGAGGGCAAACCCACTAGCGCGTTTGAAACGCTCTAGAGCACGCGTGGGGGGCGCGATAACCTGCCCAGCGATTAAATTACGCGTGGCTGCTAGATTAATAATATCTGTTGCCATGTCTAGTAATTTGGCTTTGAGTTTGGCTTTGAGTTTGGCAAAACTGCCCTTGCCTAGACGATCTAAAGTTGGGCTACCCGGGGCGATGTAGCGATCCAAGAGGTGCAAATTTTCCACTGGGAGCAAGAGGCGATCGTGGTTGCCATACTCTAGGGCTAAAAAGTCGCGTACGCTCCCTAGCACGCTATTTTGCACCAAGCCTTGAAATTTGCCCACACCATAATCTTCATGCACGACATAATCGCCCAAGCTAAGTTCATCTAGGATCAATTTGGAACGCCCACGCACCCGTTGCTTAATATAGCCATGCAAGGATAAAAAAATCTGTGTGGGGGTGGCAAAATGCAAGACACAATCTGAAATAACCACATCAAGTGCCATTTTAGGCAAGGGGGGGACAAGGCTTTTGTCTTTGGCTAGCAAGGTGATTTTGCGGTGCTGGTTGAGTTCTAAAAAACCATGGAGTTTGTCTAAATCCACTTGGATATCTTGGCATTTAGGGGGCGTAGCCAACACAGGCAAATTTAAAGCACGCTCCAAACTCTTTAAAGACTCCAAGCTGGAGAGTTCGCGCGCCTCCTCTAGAGCTTTGGGTGTGAGGGTGGCACTATATGTACTTAAAAAATCCACCCCTAAATCGCCTAGCACCCAAAAGCCCAAAGAGGCGATATCTGGGATCAAGGCATCGCTTTTTAATGCCTCTAGGCGTGCTTGCATTTGCACCATCTGTTGCTTGGTGAGGCTAAAAAGAGCGGGGGTGATTTCTATGCTCTCGATGAGTTCAGGCTGGCTAAGTTGGGTGCGTGGATCAAAGCGTTTAATATCCTCGCAAGCATCGCCTAAAAAGCCCAAACGATAGGGTAACTCTTGTCCGGGGATAAAAATATCCACAATGTCGCCTCTAAAGCTAGCTTCCCCGGGCAATTCCACCACTTCTACAAATTCGTAACCATAATGGATCAAATCCTCTTTGAGGACGCTCAGATCATAGCTCTCTAAACACTCTAGGTGAAAGCTTTGGAGCAAGCAAGATTGGGGCAAGGGGTGCAATAACGCGCTTAAAGGAGCAACCAATAAGCAATCTTGCCCGCGCTCTTTAGCTTGATAAAACAAGCGCAACTGGGTTAAAAGTTCTTGAATCTCCGTGCTAAAAGCGCGCATGTCATCCAAATAGCGGGCGCGCAAATCAGGCAAGGTAAAGGCTAAAGAATGATCCCTAAAAAAGTGCCATACCTGCAACGCCTCCCTAGCCTCTAGGCTATCTTGCACGATTAAAATTTGGCTAGAAAAGGCATGTTGGAGGGCGGCATAAAAACTAGCTTGGATCATTGGCTTTATCTTTGGGGGCTAAAATGGGGGTTTCTGGACTTTTATCTTGCAATAAATTAGAGGACATCTCACCCTTGGGGCGGCTTTCCCCCGATAAAATACCCTTGCGCTCAATCACCAGCTCCGCGCTTACAATCTTGCCATCCACATATCCAAAGGGCATGATTTCAATCAAATCGGCTTGGGCATTGCCCATAAACTTCCCGCTCACCACCAAACGCGCTGCCACCAAGTCGCCCACCACCACGCCATTTTTGCCAATCACCACTGTGCTAGAGGAGTGAATCGTGCCCTCCAGCATGCCATCGACATGCAAGTGGCAATCAATATCGACCTCTCCTTTTACTTTGGTACCTTGGGCGACGATGGTAACCGATCCATTAGCAGGTTGTTTATAATCGTTAGTAAAGATGGCCATGCGATATTCCTTTCTTGCGTAAAAATGAAGTCAAAATTCTTCATGTTCCATTTGATAAAAAACATGGGATTAATAGGCTTGTCCATGAAACGCACCTCATAATGCAAGTGGGGTCCGGTGCTCATGCCACTACTCCCACTATAACCGATGAGTTGCCCTTTTTTCACAAATTCCCCATTCTCGACCACAATTTTACTCAAGTGGGCATAATAAGTCTTGAAACCAAAGGGGTGGAAGAGTTTAACAAGCCGCCCATACCCGCCATTCCACCCGTTATTGGCTAACCCCACCACCCCATTAGCAGTGGCATAAACGGGTGTCCCAACGGGCGTGCTCAAATCCACACCGGTATGCTGGTGCATGGTGTGCAAAATCGGGTGGAAGCGTTTATAAAACCCGTCGGAGACACGTACATATGAAACCAGCGGGGAGTCATTGGGGATAAAACGCATGATGAAGGTTTTTTGTGCACCGGTGATGCTGGCGACATCCAAACGCGCGCTCAAAGGGGCATCGTCCTGCTGATCCTCCACACTCTCAATACCCACCAAATCTTCTAAATCATTAATGCGATCGCCCGCCAACATCATCTCTTCGATATAGCCCTGCACTTTTTGGTGTAAGCGTGAATTGGTTTGGGTGCTCTTTTGGTATTCAGCTTTGAGGGTTTTGGTCTGATCTTTGGTGGCTTTGATTTCGTGGTTGAAGGTATAGAGCGCGCTACCCAAAAAGATCAATACGCCCAAAATGAATAATAAAAAATAGTAAGCCAGTTGTTTATAGATAATGGGGACATTGATAAATTTACTCCCATCGGGGTGGGTGATCATCAAAATCAGCCGTCTATTGAGCCACATTCAAAACGCTCCCCTTAGATTTTTGCGTGAGCTGATCGGCATTTTGGTAGCCCTGTATTTGCGCCATGTCGCTGATACTATAAAAGAGATTCTTCCAATTCACTTGCGAATCTTCCTTGAAAATAGATTCAAAGTGCACCAAATCCCAATTCAAATACCGGGGCATATCCACAATCTGCCCCAAAAAGCGGATTTCATAGTGTAATTGTGCGCGCTTCAAACCCCCGCTATTCCCGCTATAACCCAAGAGTTCGCCCTTTTGCACAAAGGCGTGCCTTTTAACCACAATTTGACTCAAATGCGCATAAATGGAGCTAAACCCAAAGGCGTGATCCAAACGCACTACATTCCCATAACCTTGGTGTCTGTTTAAAAAGATCACATCCACAATCCCGCTGGCGGTGGCATAAACGGGGGTATCAAGGGGCGCGCTAAAATCATAGCCTTCATAGTTCCCATTTTTCTTTTTAGCCGTAGGGGCTTTAGAAGTGTAGGATTTTAAAGGCTCGCCATTGGGGATTAGGGCTAGGGCTAGGGTTTTGTTGGCTAAAGAGAGTTTGTTTAAATCCACCCCGCTATAAGCATCTGCCCCATCGCTCTTTTTGACCTCTAAGATTTTCTTTAATTCCCTAATCCGGTGGGTGATGATGGCGATTTCTTGGGTTTTTTGGGCAATCTCTTTTTTGAGGCTGTTATTTTTATGGTAGAGGCTTTGGTAATCCGATTCCACGATGTGCTTTTCCAAATTCAAATGCCCGATTTTTTGCACCAAATAGCTTAAAAACCAGCCCCCAGCCACCATGCCCGCCACAACAAACAGCGCGCTCAAGAATAAATGCCGTTTGATTTTTTTGGAGAGTCTGAGCTGTTTAGAGCCATTCTCATCAATGATGGTTAAAACTAATTTGTCATGCATGCATGTGCCTATAAGATTGTATAAATCCTCCCACCACACTAAAAGAACCCGTTACCAACCAAAGCGTATTGGGTTTGGGTTTAAAATGCTCCCAGCTAAAGATACTAAAAGTTACTTTTAAGTCTTGTAAAATGCGTTCTAAGTCCTCTTGGGGGATGATTTGGGGATCATCGATCTGAAAAATAAACACATGGCTTATCAAGGGTTTTAAACAAGCAAGCACGCCCCGCACATCTTTTCTAGCATAGCTATTATATACCAAGTTGGCTTTGGCTCCTTTGAGAGCTTGGGCTAAGACCTGTGCACCACTGACATTGTGGGCACTATCGGCAATTAAATTAGGTGCTATGCGTTCAAAACGCCCCCCTAAATTCAAAGGAGGAAAAGAATCAAGGTTATAAGCAATCCCCAAAACTTCTAGGGTACTCAGGGCACTTTGGAGATTTTGGGCTAAAAAGGGCGGGTAGTGATGTTTATAGGCATAATCACAAACTAGCTTGGAGGGTGGGGGGGCTAGGGTTAGGGGCAAATGGGCTTGGCTTGCCATTTCCTTAGCTAGTTGGAGCACTAAATCCTCTTGGGGGGCACAAATGATCGGGGTGTGGGGCTCTAGGCTTTGCATCGCTTTTAACTTGGTGGTGGCAATGGCTTGAAGAGTAGTGCCCAGTCTGTCGGTGTGATCAAAACTAATGGGTGTGAAGACAATAGCACAACGCTTATCTAAACGCGTGGTGCTATCAAACTCCCCACCTAGGCCTGCCTCTAGCACCAAATAATCACAATCTCTAGCCAAGACAACCGCTAAAAGCGTGGCGTATTCAAAATAGCTAATTTGGGGCTCTAGGGACAAACTTTGCAAAAACTGGTGGGCATCTTCTAGCTCATGGGCTGTAATCACCGCCCCTTGTTTGTAAAAACGCTCGGCAAAATCACACAAATGGGGCGAGCTAAAATGCAAGACCTTAAAACCTGCATGTTCTAGGCCCAAAGTTAAAAACCGCCCCGTGCTGCCTTTGCCATTTGTGCCGATGATTTGGATTTTGGGTACGCAATCCTCAAAGTGCGCCCTAAATTGCGCATAAATACGCTTAAAACGCGTTGGGTCAAAGTGGGCTAGTTCATGCGCACGGGTGTTTAAAAAAGCCTGTAGAGTCATTTGACCTTGCCCTCATAGGCGATTTGGGAAACAAATTGCGTCATGGTTTGATCTAAGGCTTGGGAGATCGCATACAAGCGGTTATTATAGGTGATCAACGGGTTTTGCAAGGAGACGGCATAGTTGTAATACCCGCTGAACTCAAAACTCTTGGTCGTGCCCATTTTGTTATCATAAGTGTAGGTAACATAGACGGTTACGCGGTAAAAGGTGGTGAAACCCTCTTGGTTTTGGCTAATGGAAGTGTCTAGCACCTTATTCATCTCAATGGTGATGATCGAATCGGCTTGTTTTTCGCTGGTGAGAGTGTTTTGGAAGCGTTGGACCACGACACGATTGATCATGTCTTTAAATTCCACCGAGTTTTTGGGGTTGGGCATATTCACCACCAAGCGCACATAAACCCCCTTACCCAAGACTTTATCCGCAAAGTTCGCAATGGGTTTATAACCACAGCCACCCAAACCCAAGAGCCACAAAACAAGCAAGACCCGCAAAGATCACTTCACCACAAAATTCACTAACTTTTGGGGCACGACAATTTCTTTGACAATTTCTTTGGACTCCAACCATTTTTGCACGCTAGCTCTAGCCTCTTGTAAAAGGGTGGCGTTATCCAAGTCCTTAGCCACCACAATCTCTGCGCGCCTTTTGCCATCCACGCTCACGGCCATGCTGATTTGTTCTTGTTCTAATGCGCTTGAATCGACACTCAAAGGCTTAAAATTGCGCCGTTCAAAAAGGCGTTTTGCAATCTCAGAACACACGTGGGGGATGATGGGTTCTAAGATGTGGGTTAGAATATAGTAGCCCTCTGTCCATAGTTCCGTGTTGGTGGTTTTTTCTAGGGCGTTGAGGGCTTCCATGCAAGTGGCAATCAAGGTATTAAAGGGGTAATGGGGCTGATCCTTTTCAAAGATGGCATGGCATTTTTGCAAAGCCACATGGATTTTTTGGCGGGCTTGTTTTTCCGCATCGTTTAAATTTTGTGGGGTGGGGCATTCTTGGCTAGGCTTAGCTAGAAAAGATTTTTCATAAAAGCGTTTGATAAAACGCGCTGCCCCCTCTAGAGCTTTGTCATTCCACTCTAGTTCTTTATTGGGCGGGGCGACAAAGTGGATATATAATCGTGCAATGTCTGCGCCGTATTTTTCTAAAATCTCCCTGGGGGTCACAATATTGCCCTTAGATTTGCTCATTTTCGCCCCACTTTTAAGCACCATGCCCTGCGTGGTTAGCGCACTGAAGGGCTCATTAATCTGAAGATAGCCCAAATCTCTCAAGGCTTTAGTAAAAAAGCGCGCATAGAGCAGGTGCAAAATCGCATGCTCGATCCCGCCGATGTATTCATCAACCGCCATCCAATAGGCCAGTTCTGGGGTATCAAAGGCTTGTTTATCCCAAAGTTCTTTGGGCGTGGTGTAGCGCAAAAAATACCAACTGGATTGGAAAAAGGTATCCATTGTATCACATTCCCGCACAGCTTCCTGCCCACACTCGGGGCACAAACAATCTTTAAAGGTCGGGTGTTTTTCTAAAGGGTTACCCTCCCCATCAATGCGCACATCCTCAGGGAGCAAAATGGGGAGATTTTGGGCTTTTTCACACACCAGCCCACAACTAGGGCAATGCACCATCGGGATGAGTGCACCCCAGTAGCGTTGGCGTGAAATGCCCCAATCTTGTAAGCGGTAATTGATCACCAAATGCCCCAATTTGCGTTCTTCAAACAAAACACTTAATTTTTCTTTGGCTTGCGCGGTGCTTAGACCACTATATTCTTGGCAATCTTGCAAGATACCCTCTATGCAGGGGACCTCTTGGTTAGCAATAATGGCTTTGATGGGGATATTAAGGAGTTTAGCAAAATCATAATCTCTAGGATCGCATCCGGGCACGCCCATTAACGCCCCGCTCCCATAGCCCTCTAATACAAAGTTAGCCACATAGATCGGGATTAACTCTTTTGTGAGCGGGTGGATTGCCTCTAGGGGCAAGCCTACGCCCCGTTTTTCCAGCGATCGGGTGCGCATGTTGGTGTTTTGGATGTCTAAAATCTCTTGTTGGCTGGCAGGCTCAAGGGCTTTTTGTTCTAAGAGGGCTTTAACAATGGGGTGGGTGGGGGCTAGAGCGATGAAGGTTACGCCAAAAATGGTGTCTATGCGGGTGGTGAAAACCTCAATGCCTGTTGCGCCACTGAGTTGCACGCTCTGGGGGGTGAGCTCAAAGCTAAAAGCCATGCCTATGGACTTGCCAATCCAATTTTCTTGCATGCGCAACACTTGGGGGGGCCAATGCCCTTTTAATACCTCCAAGCCCTCTAAGAGTTCCTCGGCATACTGGGTAATTTTGAGGTAGTATTGGGGCATTTCTTTTTGCTCGACCACACAATCACAACGCCAACATTTCCCATCGACCACTTGTTCGTTAGCCAAGACCGTTTTATCATTAGGGCACCAATTCAGCCACGCCTTTTTTTGGTAAATCAGCCCCTTTTGATACATCTGCAAGAAAAATTCTTGTTCAATTTTGGTGTAATGTGGATCGCAGGTGGCAAATTCCCTCTCTTTAGAAAAAGAAAAGCCTAAAGCTGAAAACTCCTCCTGCATTTTTAGCATATTGTCATAGGTCCAGCTCTTGGGATGGACTTTGTGCTTGATGGCGGCATTTTCAGCAGGCATGCCAAAGGCATCAAAGCCCATCGGATGCAAGACATTATAGCCCATTTGGCGGTAATAGCGCGCTAGAGCGTCCCCGATGGCGTAATTGCGCACATGCCCCATATGCACCTCCCCACTAGGATAGGGCAACATGCTCAAAATGTATTTCTTGGGCTGACTAAAATTGCGACTAGGTTCAAAGGCTTTTGTCTGCGCCCACACTTTTTGCCATTTTTTTTCAATTTCTTTGGGGTCATAATGTTTCATTTAGTATTCCGTATCTGTATTTTTGGTGCTATCAATGATAAGCAAGATCAAGCAAAAAACATTGCTAATCAGTGCGCCAATCACCAGCACATAGGGAAAGATGCTATTATTTAAAATCTGCAAGAATACAAAAGCAGGCAAGAGGTGCAAGAGCGCAACCAAAGAGCCTCCCATCAGTTCAGAGGCAAATTGTTTTTGCACACCAATTTTAAGCGTGGTGGTGATAAGGTTAATGGCCATGGCTGTAAATAAGATCACAACATTAGGCTCGTATAAAAAACCCGCCAAAGAAGTGGTGCTCAACAAACTAAAGATCGTAAAGATTACCCGACCCCAATCCATGCCAATCCTTATATTACGATTTTAAAGCCGCCCATGTTCATATTGACGGCGCAAACGCTCCTTTTCTTGTTTGCGCTTGATCTTTTTTAATTCATTGTCATGGTAGCGTCCCAAATCAAAACCCAGTAACACCGCAATTCTAGGGGCTAGAAAGATCGAGCTATAAGTGCCCACAATCGTGCCCACCAGCATGGGCAAAGAAAAACCCACGAGGATTTTAGAGCCAAAAATATAGAGCACTAAGAGCACCAAAAACACGGTCAGCGAGGTAAAAAGCGTGCGCGTGAGCGTGCTTGAAATGGCCTCATTGATCACAGCATTGAGATCACTAGAACGCCTAGCCAACATGCCCTCACGAATGCGATCAAAAATGATGATGGTGTCATTGATGGAGTAGCCAATGAGGGTCAAAAGCGCGGCAATCACCTCTAAATTCAGATCGATGTTAAAAACAATCACGCTAGTTGCGGTAATCAAGGTATCATGGACTAAAGCCAACACCCCAGCCAAAGCAAAACGCCACTCATAGCGGAAACTCACATAGATCATCATTGCCACGATCGCCAAGACCAAGGAGAGTATTCCTTTTTCCCGCAATTCGTCGCCCACTTTGGGGCCCACGCTATCCAGCTTGCGAATCTCAAATTTGCCTAAGGGAGTTAAAATTTGGCTAATCTGTTCGCCTAAATCCTTAGCGTGGTTGGTGCTTAATAAAGGGATTTTGATCACCACCTCGCTAGAAGAGCCAAACTCGCTCACCTGCACGCCACTAAAGCCCGCTTGTACAAAAGCCTTGCGGATAGATTCTAAAGGGGCTTGCTGGCTAAAGCGCACCTGTGCCACGCTCCCCCCAGCAAAATCTACCCCTAGATTAAAACCTTTAAAAAAGATCAGAGCCAAGCAAATTACCAGCACAGCAAGAGAAACCCCCAAACCCCACTTAGAATACTCCATAAAATTTAAAATACGCGCGCGCTTAAAAAGTTCCATGCAAAGCCTTTTTGGAGTGCTTGGGAGAAGTTTGCACTCCAAACCAAAAATACAGATTTTTCTTGCGGGAGAGCTTGGGCAAAATGGCTTGGTAAAAGCCCTGCGTGCCCACAATGGCAGTCAAGATCGAGGCTAAAATCCCAATCCCGGTTGTGAGCGCAAAGCCCTTAATGGGTCCTGTGCCATAGGCATAGAGCAAAAAAGAGGCGATCAAAGAGGTGAGGTTAGAGTCAAAAATCGCCCTAGAGGCGTTTAGATAACCTGAATACAGAGCTTGGGCGACACTTTCATTAGCCCGCAACCCTTCGCGGATTCGCTCATTAATGATGATATTAGCATCCACTGCCATCCCAACGGTGAGCACAATGCCTGCCATACCCGGCAAAGTCAAGGTTGCCCCAAAGAGTGCCATCACGGCGATAATCAAGAACAAATTCACAATCAAGGCCACGCTGGCTATCACGCCCGCCATCGCATAATACACAATCATAAAAGCCATGACCATCACAAAGCCCCCAATGAGTGCCACAATGGAGGTTTTAATGCTATCAGCCCCCAGACTGGGCCCAATAATGCGCTTTTCTAACACCACGATGGGCGCGCTTAAAACCCCGCTTCTAAGTGCAATGGCCAAATCGCTGGCTTGCTCCACGCTGAAACTCCCGCTAATCTGCCCGCTCCCCCCGCCAATGCGTTCGCGAATGTAGGGGGCTGAATAGACCTTATTATCCAGCACGACTGCCATGCGCTTACCCACATTAGCCCCAGAAAAATCCCCAAAAATATGTGCCCCTTGGGCATTCAGCGTGAAACTCACCACGGGTTGATTATTTTGGTCATAGACTACTTGCGCATCGGTGAGCATCTCCCCATCCAGGATTGGTACCGCCTTTAAGAGCAACTTGCCCGCTCTGTTATCCGCATAGGACAACACCACATCACCTAATTTTTGAATCTCCTCCTCGCTCAATTCATGCACATACGGGTCTTTTTCCTCATCAACTGCCATCATCTGCAAATGTGCGGATTTGGTGATGAGCCCCTTAGCCCGTTGTTCCTCTTGGATCGTTTTAATCCCGGGTAATTGCACCAAAATCGCATCCTTGCCTTGTTGTAAGACCGTGGGCTCAGCTAGCCCGAATTGATCCAAGCGGTTTCTAATGGTGCTGATCACCTGGGCGATTGTCTGTTGGTGGAACTCTTGAATTTTGGGGAAATCTAGACCTAAGGTGTAATGATCCTGCTCGATAGAAACCTGCACGCCATCTTTACGCAAACCCTCCAAGATTTGGTTGAGGGCTTTAACATCGTCTTTATCAGGCAGGTCAAATTCGACACCCTGCAAGGAAGAGCGCAAGTTTTGCACCAATAAGTTACCCTTTTTAAAGGCATAGTCCAAAGAGGCTGCCATAGAGCTGTATTTATTTTTCAAGGCTTCCTCTAATTGCACACCTAATAGTAAGCTCAACCCCCCCCTTAAATCCAAACCCAAAGTAATCTTGGGACCCTTAGTTTGCAACAAACTGGGTAGAGAAAACCCCACCCCCACCACTAGGGCGATCAAAAAGGCTAACAAACGCGTGTTTAAAACCCGTCTCAAAGGCTAGTTCTCTTTTTGTAAAGATACCTTAGAATCGCCCGACTCTTTTTCCAAATCCTCTAATTTGTAGGCCACATGGTTTTTGGCTAACCTAACCTCTGTATTGTCGTTGATTTTGACCTTAAAAAAGGTGTTTTCAGGCTTGATCACTTCACAGATCAACCCCCCTTGGCTGACGATTTTATCGCCCTTTTGCAAGTTATCTAACATCTCTTTATGCTTTTTAGCCTGCACCCTTTGGGGGCGGATAATCAAAAAGTAAAAAATCAAAAAAAGCACCAATAAGGGCAACAAAGAGGTTAAGAGCTCCTTAGTCTGACTCATCGCAATCCTTTATTTTAAAACCTAGCATTATAGCCATTTTTCTTAATTTTTGGCTTTAGACCTTGGGCTTGGAAAACATACCCAATACAAAGAGATAGAGCGTGCCTAAGACCCCGGAGATGATCGAGCCTAGTAAAATAGCGATTTTAGAAACCTCCATGCTTTCTTGGCTATTAAAAGCCAAATTAGAGATAAACATAGACATTGTGAAACCAATACCAGCCAACATACCCGCACCCAAAATTTGCCCCCAGCCCACCCCCTCGGGGCGTTTAGCAATGTGGAGTTTTTCAGCTAAAAATGTGATCCCCAAAATCCCCACAGGCTTACCAACCACCAAGCCCAACACCACACCCCATAAGATTTCATCAACCCCAAAGTGCATTTCTTTACCCACATGCACCCCAGCATTGGCCAAAGCAAACAAGGGCATAATAAAGTAAGCCCCGTAAGGGTGCAAGAAGTGCTCTAGCTTTTCTAGGGGGCTTTGTAGGCTCTTAGTGGTGCTTTGCAAGGCGTAGAGAATGTCGCGTTGATTTTGTTCTAAGGGCTTGTTGGCGTGGTAGGTGTGTGGATCAAAGGTTTGTTTAAAATTATCCACGAGTTGGGAAAATCCATATACTAGTTTTTTATCTTGGGGGACCTTAATGGGAATCGTAAAAGCTAGGGCGACCGCAGCGATAGTGGCATGCACCCCGCTACTATGTGTAGTTAGCCAAAGAATTGCTCCTAAGAGTAAATAGGGCCACAGGCTACGCACCCCTATTTTATTGAGTAATGCCAACACCAGTAGGATAATCCCCGAGCCTACCAACCAGCCCACTTGTAAATTGGTGCTATAAAAAATGGCGATCACCACTATTGCCCCCAAGTCATCGGCTACCGCCAGAGTAACTAAAAAAACCTTTAGCGATGTGGGGACTCTCTTGCCTAAAATCAAAATCACCCCCAAAGCAAAGGCAATATCAGTTGCCATGGGAATCCCAAAACCATGCGCGCTATTGGTGCCCGCATTCAGGCTATAATAGATGATCCCGGGGGCTAGCATGCCCCCTAGGGCGGCAATCACGGGGAAGGCAGCCTTTTGAAACCCGCATAATTCCCCGTACAAAACTTCCCGCTTGATCTCCAAGCCCACCATCAAAAAGAAAAATGCCATCAGCACATCATCAATCCACTGGTGTAAGGAAAACCCAATAAAGGTTTTGCCAAACTGGAAGCCTACCTGGGTGTGCCACAGCTCAAAATAATAGGTGGATAAAAAAGAATTGGCATAGATCATCGCCCACACGGCACTAACAAATAAAAAAATCCCACCAAAGGATTCGCTTTTAATAAAATCTAAAAATATATTCCTCTTGACTACCGAATCTGGCATGGCAATCCTTTCTTGTTCAAATCATTTAAATCGGGCGCACTTCTATTTGATTGGATAAGACATAGATTAGGGCAGCTTGCACATGGGCATGGGGGTAAATGCGCCCAACACGCTCCCTATAACCCTGCACTTGCGCGCGGTTTTCCTCAAGGTTGCCCTCTCCACTTTTAAAATCCAAGATCGTGATCTGATTGCCTGCAAATAAAAGCATGTCCATACGCCAAATATCGCGTTGGATTTTAAAGCCCACCTCAACTTCCATGTGCCCCTTTAACAACTCCAAAAATTGGGGGGCTTTTTGCAAGTGTTGGACGCGCGCAAGCACCTTGGCGATCTCTATGCCCCCAAAGCCATAATGGTGGGTCAAATAGGCTTGCGCTTCCTCCAAATTAACCCCATAACCATAGTGCAATTCTAGGGCTTTGTGCAAGATGATCCCAAAGAGCATCCCCAGCGCGTTTTCCTCTATGGGGGTTTCTTGTCTTAAATGATCGCTTTGTTCCCCAAAGGACTCCTGGCTCTCTAACAAAGAGGGGGTATTTTGGCAATCACAAGATTTTAACTCATCTTGTAAGCACTTATCTTGGCGTGTCAAACTACCTCTTTGCAAGGGATTAAGATTTAAGGACTTAAAAGCACTTTTGTCGGGCTTTTGGATGATGATTAAGCTGTGCTTGGCGCGCGTGCAAGCCACATAGAGGACATTGGTATCCTCGCGTTCTTGGGTTTTTTGGTATTCCTCAAGGGCTTGCTTGTAATCCCCATCCACCAACTTTCTATGTTTTTGCTTGTAAAAAACCTGCATCGTGCCGTGTTGATAGGTGGTGAAAAATTTGTTGGTATCTGGGCGTGCCCCACCTAAGCGATCTACCAAAATTACATGCTCAAATTCCAATCCCTTAGACTTATGGATGGTCATGAGCGTAATCCCTTGCGTATTGCTTTGGCCAAAAGCGGGTTTTTCTTTCTCTAGAGTATCCAAGAAGTCTAGGGCGTTGGTGTATTCTAAAGAGAGTTCTAGCAAATAACAAGCCCCGGGGCTATATAGCCCCAATTCTTGCATGAGTGTAAAAAGATAGGGGCTTAATTCTGTAAAGGGGGGTAAAGTTAGGGGCGTATCCAAGTTTAAGCCCAACAACTTGAGGATACAGGCTTGGTAATAGGGTTGGTGTTTGGGGGTAGCTAGGGCGTGTTGGAGCGCATAGAGCATGATTTTAACTTCTTTTTGCGCCAATAAGCCCATATCTGCATCGCTGACAATTTCTATCCCCTGCAATTCTGCGCAATTTTCCCGCATTTCCAACAAATGATCTTTTAAGGCGCGCACATCGTCATTTTTAAAGCAAAGTAGGGTGATTGTGCTGGGTTCTATGCCCGCCCTTAAGAGAATTAGCACTTCTTGAGAAACCGCTTCCAGCATTTCGGCTTGGGCTTGGATCACCTTGACATACCCTCCTTGTTTGTGTGCGGGGCTCTCTGGGGGCAATGCTTGGTATTCATACCCCCCAATGGAGTTTTTAAAACTCTCATTGACAAAATCCATGATCACTTTATCGCTTCTAAAGTTATGGGGCAAGCTCTGCGGGTGGAACCTAGAATCGGCACAAAGGCGATCAAATAAGAGGCTATAGCTCCCCCGAAAGCCATAAATGCTCTGTTTGGAATCCCCGACTAAAAATACACTCCGCCCTTCCTTTTGCCCCTTACCCGCTAAGATTTCATCAATCATGGGTCTTAGTATTTGGTATTGCAAGATGCTCGTATCTTGGAATTCATCTAACAGGATATGGCGGATTTGCGTATCCAAGCGGAAGTAAAAAAAGTTAGCAAAACTCTCCCAATCGCGTTCTTCTAAGAGTTGGTAAGCTTTCAAGGCAATGCTAGCGAAGTCAAGATGTTGGGGGCTATGGGTGTGTTTGTCATAGCGATCCAATAGATCGCCTAGTTTTTGGAAGATCGTAGCTTCTTTGAGGATATAATACTCTTTGAGTTGCCCTAGCAAGGCTTGGAACTTGGGGTCTAAATCTTGCAACTTGAATTTTTTAAAAAATTTGTATTGTGAGCCTTCTATGAGGGGGTTTAAAGAGTCTAGCAAACCTTCTAAATCGGGCTTGAGTGCATTTGTAGCTATTTTGCCCTCCACACGGCTTAAAACCTCTAGTCTTAGGGCTTGCCAATTTTGCTTAAGCTGTTCTTGCAAGGTTTTTAAACTCTGTTGTTGGGGTGCAATTCTCAAATGCTGTTTCTTAATGCCTTGGTAGTAGAGTTCTAAGAGGGGCTCTAAAATTTGCGCCACTTGCGTGCTTTGGCTCAAATCTAGGGCTTGGAGACAAAATTGCTCTAAGTCTTGCAATTCATGGGGTTTGAGTGTGGCGATAAAGGAATTGAGTTTATCTTGGTTATCTAAATGCCCGACCTTAAAATGCGCACTCACCCCCACAAAATAGCTAAATTTACGCAAGATTTTTTGCAAAAACGCATCAATGGTGGTGATTTGCAAGCGATCTTGCAGGAAACTTTGGTAAATGGACTCCATATACGGGGCGATTGCCTCTAGCGCGATGCCATACTTGTTTTTGAGTTCAGTAATGAGGGGGCTTGGGTGCGTTGTATTAGGGTCAAAGGCACTTGGATTTTGCAAATACGCTTGGCTTTCTATTAGCAACTCGTGCAAAGCCTTCCCAATGCGTTCGCTCATCTCAGCCGCTGCTTTGTTGGTGAAAGTCAGGGTTAAAATTTCAGAAGCTCTAGCGTTATTTTTAAACATTAATTTTTCTCTGAGTAGCGAGGCGACAAAGCGTAAAGTGAGGTGGAAAGTTTTCCCGCTCCCAGCAGAAGCCCTTAATGCCAAAGATGAAAAATTGCCCCTTAACATCACACTCTCTTTAAGGTTTTAACAAATGATACTCAAAAAGCCTTAATTTAAAAAACGCCTTTGCTCCTTGCTTAATACCCTCCCTTAGCATGTCCATGTTATAATGAGAGCATACAAATTAAAAAGAGAGTGCCATGCGATATATCAAGTTTTATCAAGAGCTCAACAATAGAGATATTGCCCTAGTTGGGGGCAAGAATGCCAGCATTGGGGAGATGTTCCAAGAATTAGTGCCCAGTGGGATCAA
The DNA here is from genome assembly GCF_007280785.1 of Helicobacter mehlei. Classification (NCBI taxonomy): domain Bacteria; kingdom Pseudomonadati; phylum Campylobacterota; class Epsilonproteobacteria; order Campylobacterales; family Helicobacteraceae; genus Helicobacter; species Helicobacter mehlei. The sequence continues at coordinate 98,740 of NZ_VKGC01000004.1, read as the reverse complement.
AGTGCCCAATGGTTTTGCTATCACCAGCGAGGCATATTGGTATTTGTTAGAGCATGGGGGCATTAAAGAGCAGATCATCCAGCTGTTAAAAAATGTGGATGCCACCGAGCTAGATGTGCTTAAAATGCGCTCCAAGCAAATCCGCGATCTGATTTTTGGCACTCCCTTTCCGGCAGATTTACGCGATGAAATCTTGCAAGCCTACAAAATGCTCAGCGACGAATACAATATGCGTGAAGCCGATGTTGCCGTGAGGAGTTCGGCTACCGCTGAAGACTTGCCAGATGCCTCCTTTGCCGGGCAACAAGATACTTATTTGAATGTGAAGGGCAAGGCGGAGTTGGTGCATTATATTAAGGCGTGTCTATCCTCGCTCTTTACCGATCGCGCCATTAGCTACCGTGCCTCTAGGGGCTTTGATCACCTCAAAGTTGCCTTGAGTGTGGGCGTGCAAAAGATGGTGCGTGCTGATAAAGCCAGCGCGGGCGTGATGTTCTCCATTGATACCGAAACCGGGTTTCAAGATGCCGTCTTTATCACGTCTAACTGGGGCTTGGGGGAAAGCGTAGTCGGTGGGTTAGTCAATCCGGATGAGTTTTATGTCTTCAAACCCACGCTTAAGGCGGGCAAACAACCCATTATCAAACGCCAATTAGGGGATAAATCCCAAAAGATTGTCTATGCCTCTAGGGGGAGTGAGAGCCCCACCAAGAGCGTGGTTACCCCAGTTGATGAATATTATCGTTTTTCCTTGAGCGATGAGGATATTTTGAGTTTGGCACGCTATGGCGTGATCATTGAGGAGCATTATAGCAAAGAGGCTGGGCAATACCGCCCAATGGACATTGAATGGGCTAAAGATGGAGATAGCGGGGAGATTTTTATCGTGCAAGCCCGCCCAGAAACCGTACAAAGCCAGCAGATGGAAAACCGCGTCTATGAAAAATACCGCTTTAAGGATAAAGCACCCAAGGAGGTTTTACTCACCGGTAAAGCCATTGGGAGCAAAATTGGCATCGGCAAGGTACGTGTGATCAATAGTTTGGATCACATGAATATTTTTAAAGAGGGCGAGGTGTTGGTAACTGACAACACCGATCCGGATTGGGAGCCCATTATGAAAAAGGCGAGTGCGGTTATCACCAATCGGGGTGGGCGCACTTGCCATGCCGCTATTGTGGCGCGCGAAATTGGCGTGCCCACCATTGTCGGGGCACTGGGTGCTACCGAATCGCTCTATACGGGCATGGAGGTTACGATCTCTTGTGCTGAGGGCGAACAGGGCTATATTTATAGTGGGGCGCATGCCTTTGAGGTAGAACGCATTGCTTTAGATCACTTGAACGAACCTAAAACCAAAATCTATCTTAACATTGGCAACCCCGAAAAAGCCTTTAAATTCTCGCAATTGCCCAATCACGGCGTAGGGCTAGCGCGCATGGAATTGATTATGCTTAATCAAATCAAAGCCCACCCCCTAGCCCTCGTGGATATGCACCACAATAAAAGCGTACCCGATCGCGAAAAGATTGAAAGCTTGATTGCGGGCTATGAGGGCCCTAAAGACTTTTTCATTAAAAAGATCGCTGAGGGGATGGGAATGATCAGTGCTGCTTTTTATCCTAAACCCGTGATTGTGCGCACCAGCGATTTTAAATCCAACGAATACATGCGCATGCTTGCCGGGAGTGCTTATGAACCCCATGAGGAAAACCCCATGCTCGGTTTCAGGGGGGCGAGTCGTTATTACTCCGATCTTTACAAAGAAGCCTTTGCTTGGGAGTGTGAGGCTCTGTGTTTGGTGCGCGAACAAATGGGGCTAACCAACATGAAAATCATGATCCCCTTCTTGCGCACCATTGAGGAAGCCAAAAAAGTCTTGGAGATTTTGCGTAAAAATGGACTAGAATCGGGTAAAAATGGGCTAGATATTTATATCATGTGTGAATTGCCCGTTAATGTAATTTTAGCCGATGACTTTTTAAACCTCTTTGATGGCTTTTCCATTGGCTCCAATGATCTAACCCAGCTCACTTTGGGCGTGGATCGCGATGGGCAGTTGGTTAGCCATGTTTTTGATGAGCGTAACCCCGCCATGTTGGAAATGTTTAAACGCGCCATTGTGGCATGCCAAAAACATGGCAAGTATTGCGGGATTTGCGGGCAAGCCCCCAGCGATTATATTGAGGTCGCTGAATTTTTGGTCAAACAGGGCATTAGCTCCCTCTCGCTCAATCCTGACTCGGTCATCACCACTTGGGAGCAAATCGCTAAACTAGAACAAAACCTTTTGTAATGCCTTCTTTGCTCTTGCTCTCTAGTGCATGCTATGCCGGCACTTTTCTAACCCACGCCTTAGATAACTTGCAAGATTTTATTGGCCAACACCGCCTAGAGGGGCAAACAATCGCCCTTGTGCCCTTTGCTAGTGTTTTAAGGGATTATGCAACCTACACACAAGGCGTACAAGAGGCCCTTAAAAGTTTGCCCGTGCAGATTATCAGCGTGCATACAGATTTAAGCCTAGTGGATACTTGCGGTGGGTTTTTAATGGGTGGGGGGAATAGCTTTAAACTCTTGCACGATCTCTATAAATACAATCTACTAGACAAGATCGCCCAAAGGGTCAGGCAGGGCGTGCCCTACTTGGGTTGGTCAGCTGGGGCTAATGTGGCTACTCCTAGTATCCACACCACTAATGACATGCCCATCATCTACCCCCCCAGCCTAAAAGCCCTTGATCTTTTCCCCCACCACATCAACCCCCACTTTGTGGGGGGTAAACACCATCAGGGCGAGAGCAGGCAAGAGAGACTGGCCGAGTTTTTAGCCCTCAATCCCTCTAGCGTGGTGGATGCTCTGCCCGATGGGGCTTGTTTATGGGTGCAAGAGGGGCATGCACGCTATTTACACCCTAACAACACCCTCATGCTACAAATTACACACCCCTACAACGCCACACCCTTAAGCCCAGGGGCTAGCTTTGAACTTTGAGGGGCAAAAATTATTGGTGATCCGCAATGACAAATTGGGCGATTTTATGCTAATTTTCCCCGCTCTTGCTATGCTCAAAAAGAGCGCGCCTAAGTTACAACTCATCGCCCTTGTACCCGCATACACCGCCCCCATCGCGCAAAATTGCCCCTATTTAGATGGTGTGATCCTTGATCCGGGCAAACAAGCCAGCAAGCAGGCTAAACGAGATTTACTGGCACGCATCAAAGACCATCATTTTGACTATGCCATTAACTTTTTTTCTAACGCTTATAACGCTCTGTTGGTGTGGCGGGCTAAAATCCCCCACCGCCTAGCCCCGGCGACTAAATGGGTGCAGATTTTCTACACCCACCGCCTCACCCAACGGCGATCACGCTCGCTCAAACCCGAATTTGAATACAATTTAGATTTAGTCCGTTTCTTCCTCAAACAGCGGGGCGTGCTAACCATAGAACCACAAGCCCCCTTTTGGGTGCTAAATCCGGATGTTTTGACTAGACAAAGAGAAAAGCTAGCTCAAGAGTTAGGTCTTAGCGCCAAACCTTGGGTCTTTTTGCACGCCGGATCGGGTGGGAGTGCCCCCACTTTAACCCTAGAACAATATGCCCACTTAGCTAATACGCTTTTAGAACACTTTACTATTGACTTAATTTTAAGCGCAGGACCTACAGAGGGTGCATTGGCACACCAACTAGTCAAAATGATCACCAAACCGGTGGTGGTCTATGAATCTAGACAAGGCTTGCTTGATTTTGCCCACTCTTTGGCATGTGCTAGGCTATTGATTTGCGGATCAACCGGTCCCCTACACTTGGGGGCGGCCTTCAATGTCCCCACTTTAGCCTTTTATCCAAGCCATGCCACCTCTAGCGCGCTACGCTGGCAACCCACCAACACGGCACATTTGAGCTTTTCAAGCCCAGTAACCCCCGCTAATGACTTAAGCGGACTAAAAATCCCTCTTAGTCAAGTTTTAGAATTTGTGCAAGGTGTTTTAACCCCCACAGCCCCATAAAACAACTCAGACATTGTCGCCGATCCCCTACTAACTCAGGCTGGCGATCATCTTCTTAATTTTGTCTTGATAGGCTTTGCGCGCCTGCAACGCCTCCTCCATCTCCACCTTTTTAAAGCGCACCTTTTGATTAGGGGCAAACTGCCCTAGTCGATCCAAATCGCAACTAATCAGCGTGCAATACATCGCAAACCCGCCCCCACTGGGCGCATCTCTTTGGAGCACAATGGGTTCATTGCCCCCGGGGGCTTGCATAGAACCCACCGGATAACACGCATCGGCGATATTGCTAGGATTTGAGCCCGCCCCAAAGGGCTGGGGTAGGTCTTTATAGGTGAATTTCTGCCCATTTTTAAAGCGATAGCCTAGTCTATCTGCTTGGGTGGACACGACATAGACATCATGAAACAAATTATGCAGACTCTGCTCTGTGAGCTTGTAATCTTGCAGCCCCAAGATCACGCGCAAGGACTCCACCTCTTCAAGCTTTAAGTGAAACTCTTCTGCTAGAGGCTTGCTACTGGGTTTGCCTGTGGGCTTGCCAATTTGTAACACATCGCCCTCTTCTAATTTGCGCCCCTTAAAGCCCCCAATGCCCCCCAAAGGATAGGTAGAGCGCGAGCCCATCACTACGGGCACATCTACTCCCCCGGCTATGGCGATGTAAGCGCGCGCGCCTTTTTTCAAATAACTAAAGCCAAGTTTACCCCCAGCAGGCACTTTGAGTGCGGTATTACTGGGCATTTCTTGGTTATTGATAAGGGGCGTGGTGTGTGCGCCCGTAACCGCCACATAAGTTTCTGCTTCAAATTCTAATTCGGGTGCCATCAAAGCTACCTCTAAAGCCGCGGCGTTTTGCTCATTACCTACTAGGACATTTGCCGCGATGAAAGAGGCTTGATCGAGCGCGCCCCCGGGGGGGATGCCCAAGTGGTAGTAACCATAACGCCCCAAATCCTCTACATAGGTCGCAATGCCCGGTTTGATCACTTTAAAAGAGTTCATGCAAGTGCCTTTAAGATTTCTTGATTATAACCCTTAGGATCGCTCTGCCACTCCTGCAAAGAAAAGAGAGTGGGGCGAATCTTGAGATCAAAAGTGCCCGCCTCTACCTCTTTGACATAGGCATCATACTGCTCCTTAGTGCAGGGGGTGAATTTGATGATGTCCCCCGGGTTTAAAAACACCATGCTTTCTTTGAAATAGGGCAGTCTCTGCTTGGGGTCCCACACGGGCGCGGGTGTGATGCCCATCATCTGATACCCCCCGCCCCCACGCACCGCATAAACACAGCCAAAACACCCCCCATGCCCGATGGTCAGTGCCGGGGTGTCAATGCGCGCCACCGGGTATTTGGGCACTTCAATTTGGGCTTGTCGTTCCACGAGTTGGTATAGCCATGGCAGTCCAGCCACAAAGCCAATCATGCTCACAAACCATGGGCTTTCTGAGTGGGCTTTGATAAAAGCCTCTACACTCTCATAGCCATTGATTTGGCGGGCGTATTCAATGTCGGTGATATTGGGATCGAGCGTGGATCCCGGTTCGCGGCATTGGTGGTTGTTGCGGAAACGCATTTGGCATTCATGGGTGTAGGGGTCATTGTAAAAAACGGGCATTTCTATCAGGCGGGTTTGAATTTCTGTGCGCGCCCCCACAATTTCCTTTTCTAAGGATTTTAAAATCTCTAGGGCTTTGGTGTGGGGCAGAATGTCCGGATTGAAAGCGATCATATAGGACGCGTTAGCCGGGCAGATTTCAGTAATGCCCTCAATTTTCATCTCCCTTAGCTTGTTGCAAATTGCCATGGCTAAGAAAAATGCCTCCAAAGACATCCCATCCTCGCTCACCTCCACAAATAAAAAGGTGTCGCCACCAAAACTATATCTAAACGCCATCTTCAGCCTCCCAGTTTATAGCTTTCTAAAAAATTGATGTCGTAATCGCCCTTTTGGATATGCGGATCGTTTAAAAGGGCTTTAAAAAGCGCGGTGGTGGTCTTGACTCCCTCGATCTTCAGCTCGTTGAGCGCGCGTTTGAGCTTGCTAAGAGCAAACTCGCGGTTTTGATCATAGACGATGAGTTTAGCAATTAGCGAGTCGTAAAAGGGGGGAATCGTGCGCCCACTAAAGAGCATGCTATCCAAGCGCACGCCAGAACCCGTAGGGCATTGCAAGTGGGTGATCTCCCCGGGGCTGGGGAAAAAATTATTTTGGGGGTCTTCGGCGTTGATTCTGACCTCAATAGAATGCCCGCGCAAAGAAATGTCCCCTTGTTGGTAAGCCAAGGGCTCGCCATCGGCGATGCGCAACATTTGGCGCACGATGTCAATCCCGGTCACCATCTCTGTAATGGCGTGCTCGACTTGGATACGGGTATTCATCTCCAAGAAGTAAAACCCCTTGCTTTGCGTGTCGTATAAAAACTCCAAAGTCCCCGCGCCCTTATAGCCTACATCGCTAGCCATGCGCGCCGCGCTCGCGCACAAGGCTTCTCGTGTTTGGCAATCTAGGCTAGGGCTGGGGGCTTCTTCTAGCACCTTCTGCCTGCGCCGTTGCAAAGAACACTCGCGATCGTACAGATGAATCACGCGCTCCCCATCGCCTAGCACCTGTACCTCAATGTGTTTGGCGTTTTGCAAATACTTTTCTAAATACACGCCCCCATTGCCAAAAGCCGCGCGCGCTTCAGCGGTAGCGATTTCAAATTGGGTGATGAGCTGGGCTTCATCTTGCACCAACCTAATCCCCTTGCCCCCACCCCCTGCAATGGCTTTAATGAGCAAAGGATAGCCAATGGCGCGCGCCTCTTCTAGAGCCTGATTCACATTCTCTAGCACGGGACTATTTGGCATGGTGGGCACTTGGCTTTTTTTTGCCTGTTGCAGGGCTTTTGCCTTGTCGCCCATTGTCTCAATAAGTCTGCTAGAAGGTCCTACAAAGATGATCCCCGCCTCCTCCACTCGTTTAGCAAATTGGGCGTTCTCGCTCAAAAAGCCATAACCCGGATGAATCGCATCCACCTGCGCCTGCTTGGCGATCTCTAACACCTTGTCTATATTGAGATAACTCTTATGGGCTAGGTTCTCGCCCACGCGGTAGGCTTCATCGGCAAGTTGAGAAGCCAAATTGCCCTGATCGGCATCGGTGTAGATCGCCACGGCTTTCATATTGAGCTCATGGGCGGCTTGGATGATGCGCACGGCGATCTCGCCCCGGTTAGCCACCAAGACTTTTTTAATTTTCTGAGGGGTGTAAGCCATGGGTTACTCCACGACAAACAACACATCGCCCGGATTGACAAACTGCTCGTTTTCTGCCCTAATCTCTTTGATCTTGCCCTTGGCTCCGGCTTTGATCTCATTGAAGGTTTTCATCACCTCCACTAGGCAGACAATGGTGTCTTCATGGACTTCAGAGCCCACCTCTACAAAGGGGGCGGCATCGGGGTTGGGTTTGCGATAAAAGGTCCCGGGGATGGGGCTAATCACTTCGTGCATGATTTCTCCTTAAGGGTGGTGGATGGTGGGTTTTTGGATGGCAATGCCATGTTCTTCTAAGAGTTTTTTAGTCGCGCTGATCAAAGAGAGCGCCCCGGGGGTGTCGCTATGGATACACACCGAGTCAAAATCTACCTCAATGACCTTACCGGTTACCGTTTGAACCGTGCCCTCCTTGCAGGCTTGCAAGACCTTATTAGCGACCTCTTCAGGGGTGTAGGCGCGCGCGCGGCGCACCATCACCAACTGCCCATCCTCGCCATAATCGCGATCCCCATAAAACTCGCGCACAAAGGGTTGTTTGAGCTCTTGAGCGACTTGGTGGGTGATGGTGCCCTGCATGCAATACAGGGGCAAATGGGGGTCAATTTTGTGCAGAGTGCTGATGAGCTCTTCAGAAAAGGCGCGATCCTTGCTGGCGTGGATGTACAAACTCCCATGGGGCTTGAAGTGGTGTAATTTGCCCCCTAGAAAATGCACAAACTCACGCAACGCCCCTAGCTGGTAGAGGCAGTCGTTGGTTAGCTCGGTGGGGTTAGCCACAATATGCCGCCTCCCAAAGCCCACTAAATCCCTAAACCCCGGATGCACCCCAATTTCTACGCCATTTTCTAAGGCATTAGCCACCGAGTGGCGCATGATACTAGGATCGCTAGCATGAAAGCCGGCCGCGATATTGCAACTGCTAATGAGCTTCATAATTGCATCATCCACCCCATCCCCGATAATCCACGGACCAAAACATTCCCCCATGTCGCTGTTCAAATCAATGTGTTGTTTCACCTGTATCTCCTCTCTAAAGTTGCCGGTGTGCTATTGTGGCACAAGAATCACAATCAAAGGGTATGGATCGGGGTTTTTGGGTGAAAAATAGCCACTCGGAGCTTGTCTGTGGTTTTTAGTAACAAGATATAAGGGGAACGCTAGGAGGCAGATGCGTATTTATAAGTTAGAGTTAATTTTACTTGTGTTAGAATGCCACTCCTTTTTGGCGGAGTATGGCGCAGCCTGATTAGCGCGCACCCTTGGGGTGGGTGAGGTCGTGGGTTTGAATCCCGCTACTCCGACCATTTCAACGCTTCCCATGGATAAGTGTTTTTTGATTAGCCAAAGATTTTTCTTCTTGTTTGTCTTGTTTGGTCTGTGGTGTGCAATGGCAACAACCTACCAGCACAAAAGCAAAACCAGCTAAACACAAAAACTCCCTCATGCCCTATTTTTCACCTTGCAAGAGTGATTTTTCTTGCACAGCAGGTTTATCTTCACCTGCACCCTGGTGTTGTTTAGTACTATCTTGCGACTCGTGTGGGTGGTTTTTAGGCGTGTTTCCCTCTTTGTGGCAAGCGACCAGACCTAGAGCGAGCAGAGCGGACAAAAAAACATTTCTCATAACAATCCTTTAATAAAAATGAACCGCCATTTTAACACTCATTGGTAAAGTTCTGTTGAATCGTTGGTAATTTTTGGTGATTTTGAATGAGAGCCCAGAATCAATCCCTTAAAGCGTTCGCCAAAACCCTCGGGGCTAATGAGCGATCGAGCTTTGAGGGCTTCTTTGGAATAGAGGGTAAAGGGGGTGTTTTGTTCTAATAATTCCAAAAGCCGAGTCAGTCCCATTTTAATAAGGGCCGCACTTTGTGTCCCGTAAAAAAGCGTGTGGGCTCCTTGTTTGTGGAATAACGTTTCTAAAAGCTGGAAATCAATATCATAGGTCAAATCCACTTGTTGGTAGTAGCCCTCTAGGTTTGCTAAAATATCGGCAAAGTCTAGCACCCTGTGTTGGGTGTAAGCCCGCAAATCCACGCCCCCGCGCGCGCCATATTGCCCATAATCAAAACCCACCAGCACCCATTTTTGGCTTTGTTGCAAACTGGGGATCAAATCTTTAACGTAGTCCTCCCATGTGAGGGGCACACAACCTTTAAAATGGGCGATCTTTTCTGGTGGGTGTGTGTGGGACAAAAAATCTAAAACCTCTTGGCTAAGGGGTCTCCAGATGGGCTTGAAAGAATCCACATAGAGCATTTGGGAGTCTTGGCACACTTGACAGGGGAAACTATCCCATAACTCATTGCAATAGACAAATGTGCTTTTTCGGAGATGGGGTCTTAACGCCTCTAGGCTGGGCACACCGATTAAATTAGTTTGGATTTTTTGGAGGCGTTGTTGTTGCAAAGTGGCCAATGCGTTCAAGGGCTCGACGCTTAAAAAGGCAGTATGTTCCAAAACGCCACAACTCAGATCACGCAAGAATAACACCACATCTTGCAACAGATATCCCTCCCCTGCGCCAATCTCCACCACGCTTAAGGGCAAATCCAAAACCCCTTGTTCTAAGAGAGATAACAAATAAAAAGCTAAAGTTCCGCCAAAACAACGACTCGCATTCACAGAGGTGTAAAAATCCCCCTGTGTCCCAATTTTGGCAGTTCTATAATAGCCTTGATCGCCATAAAGCCACTCTTGCATGAGCGTGCTAAAAGTTTGCATGAGTCTCCTATCGTTGGTGTGTTCCCATGTTAGCTAGAATGACCTAATTTGCCAAATTAGCTGATCTTTTGTTAAAATAAACCACCTTGTCATAGAGAGCTATGGATGGAATTACCACCAGATTTGTATTTTAACCGCGAACTCTCATGGTTGCGTTTTAACACACGGGTGTTGGATCAGGTTTGCGATGGGGGTTTGCCCCTATTGGAACGACTTAAATTTTTAGCCATCTATGGCACAAATCTAGACGAGTTTTACATGATCCGTGTGGCAGGCTTGAAGCACCTTTACGATCATAGCGTGGTGCAAGAGGGTTTGCAAATGGGGCATGGCAAGCAACTAGAATGCATCCGCAGTTATCTAGTCGCCGAACAAAAAATCGTGCAAGAGCAGTTTTTACAACTCAAGGAGAAATTAGCCCAGCAACATTTGGCGATCCAGAGTGTCGAAGAGTTGAGTACCAAGAACACCGAAAAGCTCCGTGCCTATTTTGATAATTATCTTTATCCAGTTGTTGTCCCCATCATTTTAGACCCCGCCCGCCCCTTCCCCTTTTTAAGTAATTTGAGTTTTGGGCTCATTTTGGGCTTGCAACACCTCAATTATGCCCATAAAGCCTATGGGATCATTAAAATCCCCGCCCTTTTAAAACGCTTTATTCCTGTTGAAAAGGGTGTCTTTGTGCCTGTGGAACAAGTGGTGAAACAATTTGCTCCTTTACTTTTTGAAAAACACAGTGTGCTGGAGAGCATGGTTTTCCGTGTAACTTGTGATGCAGACATGGAGATTATCGAGGATGAGGGGCATGACCTAGCTGAGCTGATTAGCGAGGGTTTGCGCACGCGGGATCGGGGTGATGTAGTGCGTTTGGAAGTGAGCGAGGGTAATGCCGATTTGCTGGAATTTATTGAGCATAAGATGTTTGGGGTTACAAAGGATATTTATAAAAGCGATATACTGCTTAATTTAGGCTCTTTGTGGGAATTAGTTAATCTTAGGGGCTATGATGCGCTCAAATCCCCCACTTTTTACCCCAAAATCCTAGCCCCGCTGAATGGGATGGATTTGCTCACAGACAACGCAGCAATCTTCGAGTTGCTGGACAAACAAGATGTTTTTTTATTCCACCCATATGAGAGTTTCGATCCCATCGTGCATTTTATTGAAAACGCCTCTAGGGATAAAGATGTCGTGGCGATCCGCATGACTTTATACCGAGTGGGCAAGCAATCCCCCATTGTCAAAGCCTTAACAGAGGCTGCCCACACCAAACAAATTAGCGTTTTGGTCGAGCTCAAAGCCCGCTTTGATGAGGAAAATAATTTGCACTGGGCACAAGCCCTAGAAAATGCTGGGGCGCATGTGATCTATGGCGTACCTAGACTCAAGGTGCATGCCAAATTAGCCATTGTGGTGCGCCAAGTGGGGGCACAGCTTAAAGAATATGTACATTTGAGCACGGGCAATTACAACACCGCCTCAGCAAAAGTCTATACCGATTTAAGCCTACTCACCTCCAACAAACAAATTGCCTATGATATTTTAAAGCTCTTCCACTCCTTGAGCACCGGCGTGGCGGCTGAAATTGGGCTTAAAACCCTTTATATGGCTCCCATGCAGATCAAGCCCAAAATTATGGCGATGATCGCTGAAGAAATGCGCTTCAAACAAAGAGGGCGCATTATTTTTAAGGCCAATGCGCTTGTTGATCCCACCATTATCAAATGCCTGTATGAAGCCTCATGTGCGGGGGTTAAAATCGATCTCATCATTCGGGGGATTTGTTGCTTGCGCCCACAGATTAAGGGTTTGAGCGAAAATATTCGGGTTTTCTCTATTGTGGGCAAGTATTTAGAGCATGCTAGAATCTATTATTTTGCCCACGATCGCGCCAAGGTGTATTTTTCCAGTGCCGATATGATGCCCAGAAACCTAGAAAAACGGGTCGAATTGCTCGTGCCCGCCACTTCTAAGGCAATCCAACAAAAACTGATGCGAATCTTGCACATCCAGCTTAAAGACAATGTGAAAGCTTATGAACTCAACCCTGATGGGTCTTATAGTAAAATGCCCAGCGTGGGCGAGTCCTTTAACGCCCAAGCCTTTTATGAGCAAGAAGTAGAAGAGCATGTTTGATTATGGTCAACTTAAAAAGGGGCTTTTTTGTTTGGAGGCTGAGCACGCGCATGCCCTAGCCACCCAAGCTTTGCGCATTTTGGGAGCATGCCCTTGGTTCTTTAGCCGTTTTGAAAGCCCGTTGTTAGAGACTAGCTTTTTAGATTTAAAACTGCCTAACCCCATCGGCCTAGCAGCTGGCTTTGATAAAGACGCGCGCATGCTAGCAGGTTTAGATGTGTTGGGCTTTGGGAACATTGAGGTGGGCAGTGTTACTCCAAAGGGGCAATTTGGCAACCCCAAACCTAGACTTTTCCGTTTTGCCAAACAAGAGAGCTTACAAAATGCGATGGGTTTTAACAACCAAGGCATTATACCCCTTGTATCCCGTTTGGAGCACATCAAGCCCTTAAAAAGTGTTGTGGGGATCAATTTAGGCAAAAATAAAAATACACCCCTAGAGCACGCCCTAGAGGATTACAAACAAGGCTTGCAAGCCAGTTTGGGCGTGGGAGATTACTATGTGTTTAATCTCTCCTCGCCCAACACCAAAAATCTAAGAGATTTGCAAAATGAGAGCTTTGTGGGCGAACTTTTTAGCATGGCAGTTGGGTACACCCACAAGCCTTTATTTTTAAAAGTTGCCCCCGATATGCCCATAGACACGCTTTTAGCAATCTGCCAAATTGCCCTAGACAAGGGTGCGCGCGGGATCATCGCCACCAACACCACCACAGATTACAGCTTGTTATCCGGAGCTAAAAACTTTGGGGGGATTAGTGGGCGTGTTTTGGAGGCTAAGGCTAGGGCAGTGTTTGCAGAGGTGGCTAGGGCGTTTTTTGGGCGGGCCATTTTGGTGGCGGTGGGGGGGATTAGCGATGGTAAAGAAGCCTATGAACGGATCAAAATGGGGGCGCATTTTGTGCAAATCTTCAGTGCTTTTATTTATCAAGGACCGCTAATCTGTAGACAAATCAAGCAAGATATAGTAAAATTACTCCAAAGAGATGGTTTGCGCTCTATTCAAGAAGCTATCGGGGTCAATCATGGGTAGGATAAGACGGGGATTGAGGACTTTTTTGGGGCAGGTTTTAACTTTAGCACTAGCAGGAGTGATCATGCGCGCAGAAGCAATACAAAAACAAGAGCACCACACTTATTTGCCATCACACTACACTACAATTTTAGACAATGGCTTACAAGTCGTGGCAGTACCCCTGAAAAATAAAAGTGGCGTGATTGAGGTAAATGTTCTTTACAAGGTAGGCTCACGCAATGAAAGAATGGGCAAGAGTGGGATCGCCCACATGCTGGAGCATATGAATTTCAAGAGCACCAAGCACTTAAAAGAGGGCGAGTTTGATGCCATTGTTAAGAGTTTTGGAGGGGTGAGCAACGCTTCTACTAGCTTTGATTACACCCGTTACTTTATTAAAGCCAGCAATGAGAATCTGGAAAAGTCTTTGGAATTATTTGCCGACATGATGGGTTCTTTGCAACTCAAAGAAGATGAGTTTTTACCCGAACGGCAAGTTGTGGCAGAGGAGAGATTATGGCGCACGGACAATTCCCCGCTAGGGTATCTCTACTTCCGCTTTTTCAACACGGCTTTTGTCTATCACCCCTACCACTGGACACCCATTGGCTTTATGGAGGATATTAAAAACTGGAATATTGAGGACATTAGGGCGTTTCATTCCCTCTATTACCAGCCCAAGAATGCAATTTTGCTCGTGGTGGGGGATTTAGACTACAAACAGGTTTTTGATCAGGCTAAGAAATATTTTGGTCCCATCAAGAACAAAACCACAACCACCATCCCCAAAGTCTATACCCAAGAGCCCATCCAAAATGGTTTGCGTGAGACCGTCATTCACAAAAAAGATTTATCTTTAGAGTGGATCGCCCTTGGGTGGAAAGTCCCGCCGTTTTTGCACAAAGATCAGGTTGCCCTCAATGCACTGGCTAAGTTGCTCAGCGAGGGGGATAGCAGTTTGTTGAAAAAAGGCTTGGTGGATCAAAAACGCCTAGCCTCTCAGGTGTTTGCCCAAAATATGGAGCTCAAGGATGCCAGTGTGTTTTTATTTGTGGCGGGGGCCAACCAACATGTGGAGGCCTCCCAAATCCGCAAAGAAATCTTAGCCATTATTGATAACATCAAAAAAGGGGGTATCACCCAACAACAGCTAGACAAGGTCAAGGTGAATAACCGCGCGGACTTCATCGCTAGCTTAGAAGATTCCTCTGATGTAGCCGAAATGTTTGCCGAATACTTGACACAAGGAGACATCAAGGACATGGCACAGTACCAAGAGGAATTTAACGCCCTAGAGATCAAAGACATTGTGCGTGTAGCTAACGAGTATTTTCGCGATGAAGCCTATAGTGTTGTAACACTCAAACCCTAAGAAGTGCCCATGCATGCCCTCAGTGCCCTAATCACACCCTTTAAGGAAAATTTGGAAGTGGATGAGAGTGCTTATGCCTCCCTTATTGAGCGCCAAATTGGGCTAGGTATGGATGCTTGCGTGCCGGTTGGCACCACAGGCGAATCAGCCACACTCACCCACCAAGAACACATGCGTTGCATTGAGATCGCCCTAGAGGTGTGCAAACCCAAAGGCATCAAGGTCTTAGCTGGTGTGGGGAGTAACGCCACCAGTGAGTCGATCATGCTTGCTAAGTTTGCCCAAAAATGCGGGGCTAGTGGGATTTTATGCGTGAGTCCCTATTATAACCGCCCCACTCAAGAGGGGCTTTACCAACATTACAAGAGTATCGCTCAATCTGTGGAGATTCCTTTGATTCTCTATGATGTGCCCGGGCGCACAGGCGTACAAATCGAGGTTTCTACTGCAGTGCGTTTGTTCCAAAATGTGGAAAATATCATCGGGATTAAAGAGGCATCGGGCATGGCCCAAAGACTGGTGGATTTAGTACACTTTGCCCCGGATATCCAAATTTACAGCGGAGAGGACAAATTAAACCACATCATCATGGCAAGTGGCGGGGTGGGGGTGATCTCTGTTACAGGGAACTTGCTTCCTAATAAAATTGCTGGCATGGTGCAGGCGTGCTTGGAGAAGGATTGGGACACCTCCAAGGAGATTCAAAACGAACTCTATGAGATCAACACGGCTCTTTTTTGTGAGACCAATCCGATTCCAGTGAAGGCACTAATGTACATGGCGGGTCTGATCCAAAATTTAACTTATAGACTCCCGCTAGTGGCACCCAGTGCTGAGCATATGCAGTACTTGGAAACCATTTTAGAGAAATATGAGGTATTAAAATGAATGAGATGGGCATGCGGGGTAAAACCCTAGTGGTGAGTGGAGCGACTCGGGGCATTGGTAGGGCTATTTTATACCGCTTTGCCCAAAATGGTGTGAATGTGGCTTTCACCTACAACAAGAACCAAGAGGAAGCCCAGCGGATCGCCACCGAAGTGCAAGAACTCTATAAAATCAAAGCCAAGCCCTATCATTTGGATATTTTAGAGCCCGAGCAATATGTGGATCTTTTTAAGCAAATTGACACCGACTTTGAACGGGTAGATTTTTTTGTATCCAATGCGATCATTTATGGGCGCTCTGTGGTGGGCGGGTTTGCCCCTTTTATGCGTCTTAAACCTAAAGGTCTAAACAACATCTACACCGCCACGGTCTTAGCCTTTGTGGTGGGGGCGCAAGAGGCAGCTAAACGCATGAAACTTGTGGGCGGGGGCGCGATTGTGTCCTTAAGCTCTACGGGCAACCTAGTTTATATGCCCAATTACGCTGGGCATGGCAATTCTAAAAATGCGGTCGAAACGATGGTCAAATACGCCGCTGTGGATTTGGGCGAATTTGGCATTAGGGTGAATGCCGTGAGTGGCGGGCCCATCGACACGGATGCACTCAAAGCCTTCCCCGATTACACTGAGATCAAAGCCAAAGTGGAGGAGCAATCACCTCTAAAACGCATGGGCAACCCCACCGACCTAGCCGGGGCGGTGTATTTCTTGTGCGACCCCGAGCAAAGCGCATGGCTTACAGGGCAGACCATTGTGGTCGATGGGGGCACCACTTTTAAATAGGAACAATGTTTTATTATACAAACTGGCAATACAGAGTGTTGAAACGGGGTGCGATGGGACTTGATTTAAAGAGGGAACTCGGGCAGTTTTTTTCTCCTCAAAAGCTTGTAAATCAGTGTTTATCGCTCATCCGTTACAAAAATGGTCGGTTGCTAGAACCCTCTTGTGGCAATGGGGCTTTTAATGCACGGCTGGATAACAACGCTGTTTTCATTGAATTAGATAGGAGCGTGATTTGTGATGAAAGGGTGCTCAACATTGACTTTTTTGACTACCCCGTCAGCGAAAAATTTGACACCATCATTGGCAATCCACCCTATGTCGATCGTAGATTATTTAAGATCGCTCATAAAACAGCGATCAGAGCGCGCACGAACCTTTACCTTTACTTCCTTGAAAAATGCTTCCACCATCTCAAGAAGCATGGTGAGATGATTTTTATTGTGCCTAGAGACTTCATCAAACTCACTTCTGCTAGATATGTCAATCATTTGCTCTATGAACACGGGACGATAACCGATTTCTATGATTATGGTGATCAAAAGTTTTTTGGCGGTGCCTGTCCCAATGTGTGTATTTTTAGATATGAAAAGGGCAATTTTTCTTATTTAACCAATACCTTCTATGGTAAGCGGCACTTGCTCATTAGGGATGGTATCCTCTCTTTTCATAAGACAACAAACGTAAAGCCCATTGGTGCCTACTTTGAGATAAAGGTAGGGGCGGTCAGTGGCAAGGATGAATTATTTGAACATGAAAATGGCGATGCGTTTGTGTGTTCGCAAACAGCCAAAAGTGGTAAGCTTAAAAAGATGATTTATGAAAGGCCTGATCGGGTCTTAGAACCGTATAAGGAAATTTTGATCCAGCGCAAAATCAAGCACTTTACAGCAGAAAATTGGTGGGCTTGGGGGCGGCCTGTCAATTTCAGATTTAATGAGCCGCGGGTTTATGTGAATTGCAAAACAAGGAATGCAAACCCTTTTTTTATCAACGAGTGCAATCGATGGGATGGATCTGTGTTAGCACTCTTCCCAAAAAAGGGATTGGATTTAAAGCATGCTCTCCATACATTGAATGAAATTAATTGGGAAGATATGGGATTTGTAACGGGTGGGCGCTACATTTTTTCTCAAAAATCACTTCAGGAGGCTTTAGTTGATGCTAACTTATTTGAATAATATCATCGCTTACCTCAAACAAAAGCCGGTCGTTTTGAATGCAAGTAATCGAGATGGACGCATCAATTCCATTAGCCACGAGGACCAAATTTTGGCTGTCTTGACTGACAAGTTTTCAGAGGTGCAAATGTCCCCCCCTCGTTGTTGGTATGATTTTAAGATTGTCAAGGACTCCCAAGGGATTTTTGTCAACATCAAGGTCTCGGACCTCAACAACAATAGCGCAGACAACATTTCTGCCAAATTGGGCATGGGTTATGCCTTAACGGGCGTGCAAAACCTGCCCACCCCTTGGGAGAAATTCCATGCTATTTTAGCCGAACAACTTAAATTGGGCTATGACTATTATTTTTTGGTTGTGAATAAAAATGACCCCAAAGATTGTTTTTGGACTTCCCTAAAACGCATTGAAACCTTAAATTCTACTGGCAATAACCTACCTTTCCAATGTAAGTGGAACAAGAATCGGGGATTTTCTAAGCGCAATGAGATCGAAGCCACGCGATACATTTTAAACGTTTATTGGGAAAGCTGGAAGAAAAGAGTGGAGGGCTATCCCTCCCATGAGATCTCATCTAGCATCGATCAAAAAATCTGTAATTGGTCTTTAAACGGTGCAAATACTTAGTCCATCCATGATTTTAGCGTGGTAGAGTTTCCATGACCATCCACATCCAAGAAAACAAGGACTTCCAGATTGCCCGTAGGACTATCTTAGTTGCCCATGTTCTCTTAGCTCTCACCACCTTAGGGGCATTCTTTGGCTTGGCTGCTTGGTTGCAAAAAAGCGGGGGGCATGCAGAGCAGTTGGGCGGATTTTTCACCTCTCCCCTTATGCGTGTGTTGCTATTTTGCATGTTAGTCGTGTTTGTGTTCCAAGTTATGGGCTATTACAAGCTGGCAAAAGTGAGCCGTAATTTGTTGATTTTTCGCTGTATCGCCTTCCCCTACATTGCCGATGCGATTCTTTCCTTGGTAGCCCTAATACTTTTCCCCAAAGCCAGCTTAGATCAATTGTTCCACATCAAATCCATTACTTTTCTTTTATACCTCTACTATAGCTACCGACTTTTTGATGAATTGAGCCGTGTAACCCAAGATCGCGCCTTTAAACGGGGTGTGTTGCTCATCGGGGGGGCTTTGGGGTTGTTGTTCCTCCTAGCCAATCTAGGACCCACTCTTGTTGCAAATTGGGGTATTTTACTTGTTGCGAGTATGGTGGTTGGCTGGGGCATGATCTTTTTGGGTTTTGTCAGACTCAAACAAATCTCCACACCTTAAAACGATGCGAGGCATGATCCGCCACATCCCCAATATCCTCACCATTTTGCGCATTGTTTTGGCTATCTTTTTACTGTTCTTTATCCTCCACGCCCCCCATTTTTTTAAGGCATCCCAGACGACCTTAAATTCTATGGGAGCCTTGATTTTTTTACTCGCTGCGCTCACAGATTTTTTAGATGGTTACATTGCCCGCAATTATCAGCTCAAAACTCTTTTTGGCGAAATCTTTGACCCTTTGGCCGATAAGATTTTGATTTTGGCGGCTTTTTTGGGTTTAGTCTATTTGAACCGCATTAATCCGTGGGTGCCCTTTGTGATTTTAGGGCGCGAATTTTTCATCGCTGGTTTGCGCGTTTCTGTTTCTAATATGGGCAAGCACATTGCCGTGAGTCGCTTGGGCAAGTATAAAACATTCTTGCAAATCTGCGCGATTAGCTCTTTGCTGGCTGATTGGCGTATTGGTAGTGTCGTGGTGGGGCATTATTTGGTCGCCCTAGCAATGTTTGCAACTCTGTATTCGGGCATGGATTATGTGATCAAATATTACCAAATGGTGCGCAATCCATGAGTTTGTTATTTTCTTTAGTGGCTCTGGGTTTTTTGATTTTTTTCCATGAATTGGGGCATTTTTTGGTGGCGCGGGCGTGTGGCGTGCATGTGGAGGTTTTTAGTATTGGCTTTGGGCGGAAAATTTGGGCTAAAATGCATGGCGAAACCCAATACGCCCTCTCGCTCATCCCTTTGGGGGGGTATGTCAAACTCAAGGGACAGGACTTTGAAAACCCCTCTTTAGAGCCAGATAGCTACAATAGCAAGACTCCCTTGCAAAAAATCGCTATTTTGATGGCTGGACCCCTATTTAATCTCTTGTTAGCCTTTGGGATTTACTCAGGTTTAAATCTAATCGGGCAAAAGAGTCTAGCCCCTATTGTGGGGTCTTTGATACCCAACATGCCTGCTGTGCAAGCTGGATTGCAAGCTCAAGATCGCATCTTAGCTATCAATGGCGACCCCATTGCTGATTGGCAAGCCCTCACAAAGGCCGTCCAAAAATCTCAAGGCACTTTACAAGTAACCTTCAAGCGTGGCACACAAACCCTAACCCTCCCCATCACACCCATCACCCAAGAGCGTACAAATATTTTCCATGAACATGTGGCAAGCAAAGCCATTGGGATCGCACCCGCTCAAGCCTTTGTGGTGTTGCGCTATAGCGTATTAGGGGCCTTTAAGCACGCTGGAGCGCAATTAGTGGGCATGGTTGGCCTTGTGCTCCAAGGCTTAGAAAAGTTAATTGTAGGCGTGGTGGGTGTCTCAGAGTTAAGCTCTGTAGTGGGTATTGTGGATTTTATGGCGCACCAAAGCGATTGGAGTATTTTGCTCTTGAGTGTGGCGTTTATCTCGATCAACTTGGGCATTCTCAATCTTTTACCCATTCCCATGCTCGATGGTGGGCAGATTTTATTTGTTTTCTATGAAAGCTTGGCGCGCAAAAAGATCGGTCTTAAGAGTATCCAAGCTCTCAACATGCTTGGTTTGGGGATTTTAATTACACTGATGGCCATTGGGCTTTTTAACGATCTAATTAGACTCTTGCACGCCTGAAAAGCCCCCCATAGCCAAACTTGGCGATCCTAACCGCCCCGCATACCGGATCAATGTGTGTGGAAAAACTCTTGAATTTTGGCCACATCCTTGGTTTTTAACAAGGCTAGTTGCAATAAAACCCGTGCCTTTTGTGGGTTGAGATTATCGGGGGTGATAAAACCATATTTGGCATCATCAACCTCTGTAGAGCTCACAAGTCCGCCCCCTGTGCGGCTCGCACGCACAACAACCACACCTTCCTTAACCGCCTTGCCCATCGCATTTAAGAGTGCACTCCCCGGATTGCCATTCCCCATACCCGCAACCACAATCCCCTTAGCCCCATTGATGATCGCATTTTCTAACAGAGATACTTTGCAATCCACATGGGTATAGATCACCACTACCTTAGGCAATTCTTGGATTTTCTCCAAACCCAGATCGCTTTGCAGGGTGTGTTTTCTCAAAGACTGCATGTAAAAATGCACCTTCCCATAATAAATACTCCCTATCTTGCCACAATTAGGCGAGCAAAAAGCATGGACACTACTCGTATGGGTTTTCACCACCTCGCGCGCGCAATGGATTTCATCATCCATCACCACCAAAACGCCCTTACCCACACTTTCTTTATTCAAAGCCACTGCTACCGCATTGTATAAATTCAGTGGGCCATCAGCACTCATACTTGATCCATTACGCATCGCCCCCACTAGCACCACAGGCTTAGAAGTTTTGAGCGTGAGGTGTAAAAAATAGGCACTCTCTTCCATGCTATCTGTGCCATGCGTGATCACGAAACCTTTGATCGCCTCTTGTTGCGCCAAGGTTTCAATGCGTTCTAATAATTTAAACCAAATACCCCAATCCATATCTTGAGAGCCCACATTGGCAATCTGTTCACCCTCAATATCTACGACATGGTGGAGTGGTGGCAATGCCTCTAATATGCGATCAATGCCCATTGTGGCACTAGTATAAGCCCCACTAATCTGACTCTCACTCCCTCCAGCAATCGTCCCGCCTGTGGCTAACACCATCACTTTTGCCTTCATTTTGAAGTCTCCTTTAAGTTTTTTGGGCATTTTAGCCTAAAAGGCTAAATTTAGATACAGGCATGGTTAGCACGGGCTTATTTTGCCCTCTACGGACTTTTTTATTCTTTAATAAATGCCATTTATAGCAAGTATTATTAATTAAATAAGTAATATAAATTGATATAACTGCTATCAAGTTTTGGATTTTAAGCCCTAAATCTTAGCAATATTTGAAAAAGAATGCTAAAATTTGCAAATTCCATGCTATAATGCACTTGGTTTAAAAGATTTGGAAAGGTTGGATTTGATGAGTGTCAAAAAAGAGTGGCTTTTAGAGGCTTTTATTAAAGCTTACCTAGATAGCCACACGCCCATTGGATCGGAGAGTTTGCGTCTGCTCTTGCAAGGAGAGGACATGCAGATTTCTTCTGCCACCATCCGCAATTATTTTAAACGCCTCACTTCTGAGGGAGCATTGCGTCAAAGCCACACCAGTGGTGGGCGTATCCCCACCACCCAAGCCCTCAAAGACTATTGGCGTGCCAAGTTAGACACCGCCACACTCTTAGAAGTGGATCTGAGTAAAATCCAAGAAGCCAGTGTCCGCTATGGAATCTTTAGTTTTGTTGAGCGTTACAAACAAGCCATCTTGCTAGGTGTCTATAACTTCCAAGAACGCTTTTTGATCCTGGATTTTGGGGCGACTCAGATGTTGCTAGCCTATAGCAAGAAACTCGAGTCCTTTTTAAAAGACTTGGTGGGGTTGGGGTGTCAGGCTATCCAAGATGCTGCGTTATTAGTGTGTATCACCAGTCTGGCCAAGCAAATTAAGAACTTCTATCAAGAACGTTTTTATTTTGGACTCTGTGCTCTAGCCCAGCTCTTGCTAGCCCAAACCAAGCATGAAAAGCTATTTTTGGAAATTTGCGAGGGGAGTGTTTTTTGGCATCTCAAGCAGGGCTTGCACTTTGAGCGTATTTTGCCCTTGGGCTTTTTGGGGGTGGTGCAATCCATCACAACACAAGGGCTAAAAAGTAAAATGCTTTGTGTGGGGAGCTTGGAGCGGGATTTTGAGGGGTTTTACAGCGCGATCACGCGTGCATCTTAAGTGAAAGGGAAGAGAATGGCAGAAAATGAAGAAGTGGTGGATCGAGAGGGAGAGATTATCCAACCTAATTTGGATAAATCTGAAAAACCAGAGATTGACTACCAACTCAAATTCAAGGAGGCGCAAGATTTATATGTGCGCACCCATGCGGATTTTGAAAACGCTAAGAAAAGGCTAGAAAAAGACAAGGCGATGGCGTTAGAATACGCCTATGAAAAAATCGCTAACGATCTTTTGCCCGTGATTGATGCGTTGCATGCCGCTTTGCAGAGCGCACAAAAAGAGGAGGAAACCAGAGAGGCACAACCCATCTCTAAAGGGTTAGAACTCACCTTGCACAAAATGCATGAAGTACTCGCCAAACATGGCATTGAGTGTGTGGAGTGCGTGGCAGAATTTGACCCCAGCGTGCATAATGCGGTCATGCATGTGAGCGCAGAGCATAAGCAGGAAGGGGAGATTGTAGAGGTCTTCCAAAAAGGCTACAAGTATAAAGAGCGTTTATTGCGCCCTGCGATGGTGAGCATCGCTAAAAACAATTAATCTTAATACAAAGGATATAAAATGGCAAAAGTGATCGGTATTGATCTAGGCACAACAAACTCTGCAATGGCAGTTTATGAGGGCAATGAGGCAAAAATCATCGCTAACAAAGAGGGCAAGAACACAACCCCCTCAGTGGTGGCTTTCACCGATAAAGGTGAAATCTTAGTGGGTGAGAGTGCTAAACGCCAGGCGGTTACCAACCCGGAAAAAACGATCTATTCGATCAAACGAATCATGGGGTTGATGAGCAATGAAGACAAGGCACAAGAGGCTAAAAAACGTTTGCCCTATAAAATCGTGGATCGCAATGGGGCTTGTGCCATAGAAGTTGCGGGCAAAACCTACACCCCCCAAGAAATCTCGGCTAAAATTTTAATGAAACTCAAAGAGGATGCTGAGAGCTATTTAGGCGAACCTGTTACAGAGGCGGTGATCACCGTGCCCGCTTATTTTAATGACAGCCAAAGAAAAGCCACTAAAGAGGCGGGCACCATTGCGGGTTTAAATGTGTTGCGTATCATCAATGAGCCTACTTCAGCTGCCCTTGCCTATGGCTTGGACAAAAAAGAATCTGAAAAGATCATGGTTTATGACTTGGGCGGAGGGACATTTGATGTTACTGTGCTTGAAACAGGCGACAACGTCGTAGAGGTTTTGGCCACTGGTGGGGATGCTTTCTTGGGAGGCGATGACTTTGACAACCGCGTGATCGACTACATCGCCAAAGAATTTGAAAGCGAGAATGGGATTGACATTAAAAAGGACATTATGGCGTTGCAACGCTTGAAGGAAGCTAGCGAGAATGCTAAAAAGGAACTCAGTTCCGCACAAGAGAGCGAAATTAATCTGCCCTTTATCACAGCGGATGCGAGTGGTCCTAAACACTTGGTCAAAAAAATCACCCGTGCCAAGTTTGAAAGCTTGATTGATGATTTGATTGAGGATACCATCAAGAAAATTGATAGTGTGATCCAAGATGCGGGCTTGAGCAAGGGGGATATTGCAGAAGTGGTCATGGTGGGGGGTTCTACGCGTATCCCAAAAGTGCAAGAGCGGGTTAAGGAGTTCATCAACAAAGATTTAAACAAGTCGGTTAATCCCGATGAGGTTGTGGCTGTGGGGGCGAGTATCCAAGCGGGCGTGTTGAAGGGTGATGTCAAAGATGTCTTACTTTTAGATGTGATTCCTCTAAGCCTAGGCATTGAAACTTTGGGTGGGGTGATGACTAAGGTCATTGAAAAAGGCACGACCATCCCGGCTAAAAAAGCCCAAGTATTCTCTACGGCTGAGGATAACCAGCCTGCTGTGTCCATCTTGGTCTTGCAAGGTGAGCGCGAATTTTCTAAAGACAACAAGTCTCTAGGTAAGTTTGATCTCACCGGGATCGCCCCAGCTCCTAGAGGCGTGCCCCAAATTGAGGTTACCTTTGACATCGACGCTAATGGAATTTTGACCGTCTCGGCTAAGGACAAAAACACCGGCAAATCCCAAGAGATTAAAATCTCTGGTTCGAGTGGCTTGAGCGATAGCGAAATTGAAAAAATGGTCAAAGATGCGGAGTTGCACAAGGAGGAAGATCGCCGCCGTAAAGAGGTGGTGGAGGCTAAAAACCAAGCCGAGAGCCTCGCACACCAAACCAAAAAGAGCTTAGAGGAGCACAAAGCCGGTCTAGAGCCCAGTGATGTGGAGAAAATCCAAGGCGCGCTCAACGATTTAGAAGCCACTCTTAAAGATGAGAGTGCAACTAAGGAGATGGTAGAAGCCAAGATGAAAGCCTTAGCGGAGAGTTCGCACAAGCTCACCGAGGCGATGATGAAAAAGGATCAAGGGGCAGCACAAACATCTAAGAAAAAAGAGGATGATGTGATTGATGCTGAAGTAGAGTAGGGGGTGGAACCCACGCATTTAGGGAGTCTTAGCACCCAAGGTAACCCTTTCTGTGGAGGGGGGAACACCTTGCGTTGTCCCAAGCATGGATGGGTTTTTAGACTCCAATTCTCTTACCTACGCCAATGGGGCATGTAAGAGCCCACTTGATCCGACCAGCTACACTTTAGACAACCACACCCTAGCCCTAACAAACGCAACGAGTCTCACCAATCCCTGCCTCCTCACCAAAAAGGGGATGATGCACACATCTCCAAGGATAGACTCTTAATCTGTGCCAACTTTGAATCCCAAAGCACCCAAAAGGCGTTAAAATCTTGGATTTACCAACCCACCGTAAAGCCTCTAGCTTTAGTTGTGGGGAGTATGTCAAGAGATCATGTCTTGCACTTCAGCACGTAAGGCTTGAGAATAGAGGCCAATTTTGCTAGCCAAACTTTCCACACACTTGAACTCACAGAAGAGATTTTAGAATCTCAAGAGAGCTTTAGGGTGATGGTGCTCAAAATCTGTGCCGAAGTTCTTGCTTGCGTGGTGGAAAAACATCTGCCTTTTGAAGACTTCTCAATTGGCTTTACCGGCAATCCAACACATATGAAAGTGTTTTTTGGTTCCACTTCACCAATGTCTATACACACACTTACTGGTGTAGTTGCGGGGTTTGTTCGTGCAAGATTAGGGCACAATTAAGCTTATATTTAACTAGGACTAGCTAGAATAGCGATCGTTTTTTATTTCAATCACAAAGGGTCGGTTTATGCGTCGGTTTTTAGGAATTTTTTTGATGGGCATGTTGTCTTTGGGTGTTGCAAACGCTAAAGATTACTCTAGTCTAAGTGGTCCAGAGTTGCTCAAGTTAGCCGGTAAGGTGCCAGCTGAAGATGCTTTGGATTTGCGTGCAGCGGTCCATAAGCATGTTGAGAGCTTAAAAACAGCCAAGGCTAAAAATAGCTTCAAATGGAAATTCAAGCAAGCAGCTGAAGCCCACTTTAAGAAAATGAAAAAGAAAGATTTTGTGGCTATGCGCGAAGAAATCCGCAAGGAATTTGAAAGTGCCACAAAAGAGCATTCTCCTGACGAACTCAAAGAAATGGGTCTAGCCGGAGTCCATGTTTGTAAGGGTGAGGTGCGTAAAGTGTGGTGTGCTTCTAAAAAGAAAAGGGGAGCGCATAAGGAAGGTGCTCACAAAGAGGGCAAAGCCCACGGACACCATGGCGGACACCATGAGGGTGGTCATAAAGGCATGGAGAAATCTGGTACTGGTAAGGGCGGATCTATGGAACACATGGAACATGGCGACAAAGAAATGCCAAAAGCCCCTGCTAAGAGTGGTGGTGCTGGAGAACAAGCTCCAAAATCAGAGGCACAACACTAGTAGTCTATAGTCTGGAACTTTAGGGTCCTTTGGGACCCATGCTTTTATTCCTTTCTGTCTTTTTCTCTTTTTTAAATTTTCAGTGTTGGGAGGTGTGTATGAAATCTGTAAAATTGGGCTTATCGTCTTTGATCTTGGCTGGTTTATGCACAGGCTTGTGGGCAAATGAGGTCTCTTTTAAAAATAAGAGCAACCAAGAGCTAATCGAGTTAGCGGGCAAAGTGGCTCCCAATGAGGTCCCAGATTACCAAATGGAGCTCTTTAAGCGCATGAAGGGCATGGGTGCGGAGCAAAAAAAGGAATTCCATGACCAACTAAAAAAGGCCGCGGATAAAAACACCGAAAACATGACCATGGAGGAGTTTGAAAAACGCCGTGAGGCTATCCGTGCAGCTATCAAAGCGCGCATTGCTAAAATGACGCGTGCAGAATATAAAAATAGCGGTTTATCTGTCAAGTCTTGTAATTGCCATGCTAGGTGTAATTGCGATGTTGCAGGGCCTTGTACCTGTGGCAAACACGGGCACAAGCACGATCGCAAACACAAACCCGGGCATGAGCACCACGAGCACGAGAATAAACACGAATCCTAGTCGCATTCTAGCTTTTCTTGAAGACCCGTCTAAAATGGGTCTTTTCTTATAATGACCACATAGTTACCATACATAACATTTTGAGAATTTAGTTGGGTTTTTGTTTCCTTTTAAGGCTTAGATAGAGTGTTTTTGTGCTACACTTCTGGGTGAATCCACTAGGGTTCTAAATAAAATATAAAGGATTTTCCCAATGAAACACAAAGAAGTTGTTTTAACCACCGCAACGGGAACGCCCATTGCCAATAACCAAGATGTTTTGACTGCAGGTCCAAGAGGTCCAGTGCTCTTACAAAGCACTTGGTTTCTAGAAAAATTAGCCCATTTTGATCGCGAGCGCATTCCTGAGAGGGTGGTGCATGCCAAGGGTAGCGGGGCTTATGGCACTTTTACAGTTACCAAAGACATCACTAAATACACCAAAGCTAAAATCTTTAGTAAAGTGGGCAAAAAAACCCCTTGCTTCTTCCGCTTTTCCACCGTGGCAGGTGAAAAAGGCTCTGCTGATGCTGAGAGGGACCCACGTGGCTTTGCGATGAAGTATTACACCGAAGAGGGCAACTGGGATTTGGTCGGCAATAACACCCCTGTGTTTTTCGTGCGCGATCCCATCAAATTCCCCGACTTCATCCACACCCAAAAACGCCACCCACAAACCAACCTACGGGACAACACAATGGTGTGGGATTTTTGGAGCAATGTGCCTGAGAGTTTGCACCAAGTTACCATTGTGATGAGCGATCGGGGTATTCCCGATGGTTATCGCCACATGCACGGCTTTGGTAGCCATACCTTCAGCTTGATCAATGCCAAAAACCAACGCTTTTGGGTGAAGTTCCACCTTAAAAGCATGCAAGGGATCAAGAATCTCACCAGCGAAGAGGCTGCTAAGGTGCGCGCACACGATCTAGATTCCGCCCAAAGGGATTTATTTGAAGCCATCGAGCGGGGCGACTACCCTAAATGGAGAATGTCTATCCAAGTGATGCCTGAGAGCGAAGCCAAGACCTATCGTTTCCATCCTTTTGATGTTACCAAGACTTGGAGTCAAAAAGATTATCCGCTGATCGAGGTAGGGATTGTAGAGCTCAACAAGAACCCAGAAAACTATTTTGCCGAGGTGGAGCAATCCGCTTTCACCCCTGCTAATGTTGTCCCGGGTATTGGCTATAGTCCCGATCGCATGTTGCAGGGCCGTCTTTTCTCTTATGGGGACACACACCGCTACCGGCTAGGCGTTAATTACACCCAATTACCCGTGAATGCGCCCCGTTGCCCCTTCCATAGCTCTTCTAGAGATGGTTTTATGACCAATGGTTATTATGGTTCCATGATTAACTATAACCCTAGTTCTTTCCCGGGCTATAAAGAGGATCCCAATGCCAAAGAGCCTAAACTAGACTTAGCCAAGCTAGAGGATGAGTTTGCTGCCTATGACTATAATTTTAGGGATTATGACACAGACTACTACACCCAACCTGGCGATCTCTACCGCCTCATGCCCAAAGATGAAAAGGAGAGGACTTGCCTTAACATCGTGCATTCTATGCATGGCGTGCCCGATAACATTGTAAAACGCCAAATCGAGCACTTCAAAAAAGCCGATGCTAATTATGGCAAACGGGTTGCAGAGCTGTGGGCACAAATGAAACGCATGCATAAAAACAAGGCATAGATTAGGTTTGGAGCAAATATGCAACGCAGAGATTTTATCAAAACGGGCATTATGGGAACGGGTATGTTGGTTGGGGCTGGCTTTTTGGGGGCTAGCCAGTCCCCTTCTCCGAAGTCTAAAAGACACCGCCTCCACCTGGATTATGAAATCCATGTAGCGTCCTCCAAACAAACAAAAATGTGGGTTCCCCTCCCCCTAGCCACAAACTACCAGCAACCCAGCAATCTTCGTGTGCATGGCAATTATACCCATTTGGAGGCTAGGGACGCTGATCAGGTGCCCATGTTGCATGTGGTGTTTGACAAGCAAGAGCCCGTTAAGCGCGTGCAGATTCAAGTGGATGTGTGGCAACTAGATGCTATTTCTGCCAGCCAAGATTCACAAGACTTGGCGCGCTTTTTGGAACCCACGCGCTATATCCCAGTCAATCTAGAGACTATCAAACAAGCAAAGGAGTTGGCCGGGCTCTCTGCCAAACAGAGCGTGGATCGCTACTATGCGTGGGCTAAGGACCATGGGACAACCGCTACCTTTGTTTCACTATGCAGGAGTGCAGGTATTCCAGCTAGAGAGGTGCAGGGTTTTGAGTTAGGGCATAAGTTGGCTTTAGGCGTGAAAAGCGAGGTCTTTTTGCCTAGTGCGGGTTGGGTGCGCTACGATCTGCAAGGTGCGCGCAATTCCAAATTAGATGGGCGAGGTCGCTGGATAGGGGATTTTGTTGCGCTCAATTTTCAAAAAGATACGCCCTTGGATCGCTTCTTAATCGATTCGTTTAACGGGGCGTTTGCTCTGATTGATGGGGATAATTTGGCTTACTACGATGCGAGCTATTTTATCCAAGATCTGAGCTATAAGACACTCCACGCCGTTTAAAAAGAGTGGAGGCGGGTTGGCGTAGGCTTAGTATGGGGATCGGATGGAATTTTTAAAAAAACTCCTTATGGAGTATAAAACGAAACTCTTTGTGATTTACTGGCTCCGTTGGATGCTTTCCGCTGTGGTCATGTTGCCCTTCATGCTTCTGTTTGAGTGGATGCACACCCCCCTTTGGCTCAATCTTTTCTTAGGGCAGACCATCGGGGCCGTCATTTTCTTTAAGATCGATAAATTTATCTTCCGCAAGCAAGATTAGTTTTAGTCTTGCCTGAGCAACCGCGCCACAGACTCCAAGTTTAGAAATCCCAGCGTGGCACTGGATTTTCTTTAAACACACTCCAACATTAAACGTGCCATTAAGGATAATTCCAACTTGTCAGAAAAGTGTTCTTTGTTTTGAGCAGGCAGAGTGCTTAAGCGTGTGGTGGGGTTATTCCCATAGAGATCAAGATGTTGGATGTGGCATTGCTTGCCCAGTTTTTGTGTCCAAAAAGTGGCTTGTTTTTGGGCTTTTTGCACCAAGACACCTTGCAAAGAAGTCCAGTCTAAATCTTCTGTTTTGAAGTGCAGGGCTGGGGTATTGAGCACAAAAAGCGTGCTCTTAGCCGCCACTTGTGCAATTTTATCGCGCAAGGTTTCATATTGGGATAGCGCGGAGGCTTTGAAGCTACAGCCCATATCCGCATAGAGTTTATAGCCAGTCAAAACTTGCCTGTTGTCCTTATCAAAGGTGTAGTTGGGCTTGAGGCTATAACTGGTCGCATGGCACAAGTTGGCATTTTTAACAAGCTTATTGATCTCTGAAAAGCCCGCTTTGATACTTTCCTCTTGTTGGGGGCTTAGAACCGGCGCACTCAGTAGGGCATTTGCACTGCTAAAAACAAGGTGTGTAGTGTAGGTTTTGGGTGTAACCTCTTGGGTGGTTTGGATTTCTAAGGTGATTTGGGTTTTATCCTTGTTGGATGCGTGCTTACTCAAGACAAAACGCTCAAAGGCTAATCCGCCTATGAAAAAACCCAAAAAAACAAGCCCCATCCCGATCGTAGCTAATTTCTTCATGTCATCCCCTTAAGTTAAATGGGGGTGATTCTAGCGATCTTAAGACAACATAGCCTTAAGAGACAGGCATTGCATCTAGACTCCGCAAACGCGCTACCATGTCATCTACCTCGCGTGTGTTATAATGTGCTTTGAGATGTTCTAACACCTCATTAATAAGGGACAGTCCATCTTGGCTGACCGCCTTTTCTAGCTCAATATTGACTTGCTTGTTGGTCACCACGCTCCGATAAACATTCATTTTCAAAATGATCCACTCGATGTGGCGCATCACATTTAAAAGCCCCATTTCCAATTCCTGATTATTGCTTAGGCTCTTGTGGCTATCGGTTACAAATGTCTGTAAAATCTTTAAAAACTCATCAAAGTGGGTGTTAATCCCCGTGCTCAGTTGGGCAATTTCTGTAAATTCCTGCCCTAACTTGTCAATCCCTCCTTTAAACTCGCCAAAACTGCTTTTAATGCTCCCCACCTCCTTAGCCACCCTCTCAGCTAATTTTCTAATCTCATCAGCCACCACCGCAAACCCACGCCCATGTTCCCCGCTACGCGCAGCCTCAATGGCAGCATTTAAGGAAAGCAAATTGGTCTGATCGGCGATGTCGCTAATCACATTAGTAACTTGCATCACAAAATCCATGCCACTTTCCAACTCACCCATCACAACATTAATGTTGGTGCAATTTTCATTGAAGTGGAGCAAATCGGTATGGATTTTTTGGATCGCATCTTGGTTTTTTAGCGAGCTTTTTTCAATATTTTGTGCCAACTCCTTATTCTCTATACACTGATCGATGCGTGTGCTAAGCTTGGTCAAAACATCTCTAATGCCCTTAGCACCACCATCCATATCGGCTAATTGCAACACAATGGCATTGTTATTAGAGGCAATGATTCCCTCTACATGGGACTCGGCATGCTCGGCATATTGTTTGAAAACCCCACGATAACCCCCATAAAACATATTGCGGTAATCCTTGCCATCTTTGGCTGCCTGCACACAAGCATTCATCTCTCTAAAAACCGATTCCACTTGATCTAAAAAATCATTCAAGCCATGCATGATGTTTTTGTATTTGCAATTCTCATCAATATCGATAATGCGCACTTCCAAATACCCATCTTTAATGGCATTAACAAATTCCTCGATCTTGCTTAATGCTGCATCTTGTTTTTTATCAAACAACCCTAACATGTGCGTCCTCTATAATCGTTGTAGTTTATTGACCCATTCTTCGTAGCCACAGCCTTGTTTGTCTAGTAGCTCTTGCAAACGCGTGCCACTTGTCTGCATGCCATGCCTTTTTTCCATCTCGAGCAAATCCGCATAAATGGGCGTGATAATATCCAAGGCTTTTCTGTTGGGCGCGCGCCGCACAGAGTAATAACCAATGGGTTTGCCATCACCATCAATAGAGGCGGTTACATTGGCAAAGACCCAGTAAAAATTCCCATCAAAGGTTTTGTTTTTGATGTAGGCAAAAATCTCTCTTTTGTCCATGATCGCCTCCCAAAGCATTCTAAAAATGACCTTGGGCATTTCTGGATGCCTCACAATATTGTGTGGCTTGTGCAAAATCTCTTTTTCGCTACAATGAACAATGTCCAAAAAAGGCTTATTGGCATAGGTAATAGCACCTTTTAAGTTGGTCTTGGTAACCAAAAAATGATCCGGCTTAACAAACTTTTCCATAACTGCGTCCTATTTAAAGAAGTGTAGATTCTGGTGCAATCCACATTTTATAATCCTCAAACAATCGCCTCTAATTGTAACAAAACATGCTTACCTATAGGTAAAGCCGCTGTAGCTGCTGGGCTAGGCGCATTGCATACATTGACCGTGCGTTGCGTGTTGTAAAACAAAAAATCCTCAATAAGTTCTCCACTCCCACTCACCGCTTGGGCACGCACGCCAGAGGGGTGGTGTTCTAGGTCCTCAAGCCTTAAAGAAGGGCAGTATTTTTGCACCAAAGAGAGATAACTTTTCTTGCAACAAGAGTGTTTAAACTCGCATAAGCCAACTCTAAAGTGCTTCTTGATCACGTGCCGCACACCCTTGTGCCCTAACATTTCCTTACAATCCCGCCAACTCACATCAAGTTTAGAATACCCCTCTCGCTTGAGTGCCAAGATGGCATTAGGCCCCACGGTGATACCCCCACCAACCATGGGGGTCAAATGCACGCCCAAAAAGGGCATATCCGGATCGGGAATGGGGTAGATCAAATGCTTGACAAGATTATTACGATCGTGAGTGAGTTTGAAATATTCCCCCCTAAAGGGGCAGATTGTAAAATCCGGTTTTAAGCCTAGCATTTTCACCATGCGATCGGCATGCAAGCCCGCACAGGTGATCAAATAATTGCACTCAAACACCCCGCGCGTGGTGGTGATTTTCACCCCCCTAGCATGCTCGCTCAAACCCACTACTCCAGCATTGTAAAAGACCTCTCCGCCTTGTTGCGCAAACAAAGTCCGCATGGTCTGCACAATAGCCGGGTAACTCACAACCGCACTGGTGGGGAAGAAAATCCCCCCCAAGCCGGTGATATTGGGTTCTTTCTCTCTGAGCTCCTGAGCATCCAAACGTACCCGTTCCAAGCCATTTTCTTTAGTGCGCTCCCAAAGCTCCTCCATGCGTTGCATTTCTAGTTCATCGCTGGCTACTAGTAGCTTCCCACATTCCTCATAGATAATCCCATGATCCTCACAAAAGGCCTTAGTCGCTTTGTTGCCCTCATAGCAAAACTGCGCTTTGAGCGTGCCGGGGGTGTAATAGACTCCTGCATGGATCACCCCGCTATTGCGCCCGGTTTGGTGCAACGCACTGGCATTCTCTTTTTCTAAAAGGGCGACTTTGGAGTTAGGGTATTGTTCCAGCAACTGCATCGCCACCGAATGCCCTAAAATGCCCCCTCCGATGATGATGAAATCATAGATAACAGCCATGCTAAAAATTTTTGAAATTTTTATAACGGCTAAAGGGGTTGGTGCTGAAAGAAAAATAACCCCTTTGGCGCATCAATTCCCGGCGTAAGCCCGCATGGGGTTTGAATTTATCCCGCCCATGCAACCAAAAAAGATTGTTGATCAGCAAAAACTGCCCCACGGGCACGGGGAAAGAAAGCTTATGTTTGGAACTCTCTAAAGAATCGCCCAAATCTGCCAAATAGACTCCCTCTTCATAGTCTTTGGGCTGGGCAAATTGATCGATGTAAAGCATGACCGGCTTGGCATGGCTGTCGGCCTCAAAGACGGGGTGGTAGACATCTTGGGTAACATTCTTGCTCGGTGGGGCCGCCCAACGCATGACCCTTTTGGCCATGTGATGGTTGTAAAACTTACCTAGATCCTCCCAATCATCTAGGTGCAAGAGTTGCGAGTCCCCACCCTCCATGTTTTGCTCATCGATCTTATACATCAACACATAGTCGGTAACCTCATTGACATAAGTCCCGTCATTGTGCAATTCTAGGGGTTTGTCAGGTTTCCTTAGGTAGCTGTCCGAATTGTCCGTATTGAGCACCGCCCAGCGGGCATAATATTGCCCGGTCATCTGATCGAAGTTGGATCGTCCGATCAAATGCACAAAAGCCGTGGCGATTTTCACCATCTCATCGCCCTGCTCAGCACGATTAATCCCCTCTGGATTGACCAACAACGCCCCCGCATCCCGATCGCCTAAAGCGCGTTCCAAAAAAGGTTTGAGCTGGTGATCGCAGATTCGATCTAAAATCTGAGCCACCCGGAAGCGCAAGAAAGATTTGTATTCCAAAGCCTGCACCGGGTAAATTTCAATTTCTTTCAAAAATTGCGCAATGCCCTCTTTGCTGATCGTAACCTGCAAGAGTCTATCAGAATAAGGAGTGGGTTTTACGCATAAATTTTGAGATTGGATATGATAAGCCATTTGTTCTCCTTTTCATAAAATCAAAGTCAAAATGCCATGACACTCCATATATGCGCTGGTATTCTACCACAAATGTAGCTGGTTGCTTGTTTGGTGAAATCCCGTGCATGGCATGGGATTAAAATTGGGAACAAACTTAACACCAAAACCCCACTATGCCCGATAGCCTTTGACAAGAACCTAGCCTCTGGCGCTACTTTTCCTCTAAATCCACGCACATGTATTTGAGCTCCAAATAATCCTCCATGCCATATTTAGAGCCCTCTCTGCCCAATCCGCTCTGCTTGACCCCGCCAAAGGGTGCGGTTTCTGTCGAGATGATCCCCGTATTCACGCCCACAATCCCATATTCTAAAGCCTCGCTCACGCGGAAAATGCGCGCAGGGCTTTGGGTATAAAAATACGCCGCTAGCCCGTATTCTGTGGCATTGGCTTTGGCAATCACCTCTTCTTCATCCTCAAAGCTAAACAAGGGGGCTAAAGGCCCAAAGGTTTCTTCTTTAGCAACCAACATCTCTTGATTGACATGGGTTAAAATCGTGGGTTCAAAAAAGCTCCCCCCTAAAGTGCTGGGCTTGCCCCCGCTTAAAATTTTTGCGCCCTTAGAGGTGGCATCGGCGATGTGTTCTTGCACCTTGTCCAATGCCTTGAGATCGATTAAAGGCCCTTGCGTGGTGCTCTCTTGCAAACCATCGCCCAATTTCAAGCCCTCAACTTTTGTTTTCAGCATCTGGCTGACTGGGTCATAAATGCTCTTTTGCACATAAATGCGGTTAGCGCACACGCAAGTTTGCCCGCTGTTACGGAATTTAGAAGCCAAAATCCCCTCCACAGCCTTTTCTAAGTTGGCATCCTCAAAGACAATGAAGGGCGCATTGCCCCCTAGCTCTAGGGATAATTTTTTGATACTAGGTGCACTTTGTGCCATTAAAAGCCGCCCCACTTGTGTAGAACCTGTAAAGCTGATCTTGCGCACCAAATCGCTCCCACACAGCACCCTAGAAATCATGCTAGCCCCTCCACTCACCACGCTTAATACCCCGCTAGGCACGCCCGCTTGCATTGCTAAAACCATGAGTGCATACGCGCTTAGGGGCGTTTGGGTAGCGGGTTTGACAATCATCGAGCACCCACAGGCTAGGGCGGGTGCGGCCTTGCGCGCGATCATCGCACAAGGGAAGTTCCAAGGCGTGATCGCCCCACACACCCCAATAGGTTGTTTGAGCACCAAGATTTTTTGATTTTTTGCTACACTGGGCAGAATATCCCCATCAATGCGCCGGCATTCCTCAGCAAACCAGCGCAAGAAATTTGCCCCATAGACAACCTCGCCCCGCGCCTCTTTTAGGGGCTTGCCCATCTCTTGAGTTAAAATACGCGCCAAATCCTCTTGGTGCTCCAACACCAAAGCATACCACTTGAGTAGAATGTTGGCACGCTCTAGGGCTAACTTGCCCGCCCATAGTTTTTGGGCTTTATGCGCTTGCTCAATGAGTCCTTCTAGCTCCTCTTGGCCAATATCCTTCACAAAGGCTAGGGTTTTGCCCGTGGCCGGGTTAGTGACCGGAATAAAGCCCTCTTTTTCCTGCTGGCTCACAAAGGGGTGATCTAGGAGTTTGAAATTCATCTTACAGCCTTTTTAATGGAGTGTTCTAAAATCTCAAGGGCGCGATCAAATTGCTCTTGAGGGATGGTGAGCGGGTAGAGAAAGCGAATCACATTCCCATAACCCCCACAGGTCAAGAGTAAGAGCCCTTGATCCATCGCCTCTTTTTGCACCCCCTTAGCCAAATCTGGGCTAGGCTTGCCCTCTTTAAAAAACTCCATAGCCACCATGGAGCCTAGCCCCCTAACCTCAGCAATCTCCTTAATCTCTTGTTGGAGGGTTTGGAGCTTCTGGGTGAGTTGCACGCCTAGGTTTTGGGCTCTTTCATTTAGCCTTTCTTCTTTGATGATCTCTAGCACCTCGAGGGCGGCAACTGTGGCTAATGGGCTACCCGCATAAGTCCCTCCTAGTCCCCCCGGACTAGGTGCGTCCATGATCTCTGCTTTACCCACAATCCCCGAAAGGGGCAAGCCCCCGCCCAAACTCTTAGCCATGCAAATCAGATCGGGGCTGACATTAAAATGCTCCATTGCAAACATCTTACCTGTGCGTGCAAAACCAGTCTGCACCTCATCGGCGATCAGAACAATCCCATGCGTGTTGCAAAACTCCCTAAGCTCCGCCACAAACTCCACAGGTGCGGGGTTAAACCCCCCCTCGCCTTGCACGGGTTCAAAGATGATGGCCGCCACATCTAGCGGGGAAATTGAGCTTTTGCAAATGTGCTCCAAGCTTTTAATACTATCGCCTATACTCACCCCGTGCAAGGCATTGGGGTAATAGGCGTGATAAACCCCCGGGTTACCCACACCCAGCTCGGCTTTATAGGGCACGACCTTACCAGTCATGCTCACCGCCATCGAAGTACGCCCATGGAAAGACCCCCCAAAGGCAATCACGCCATAGCGTTTGGTGTGGGCTTTGGCAATTTTGATCGCATTCTCGGTAGCCTCCCCTCCTGTGGTGAAAAAGCATGTCTTTTTGGTCCCCTCAATGGGCGCTAAGGCATTGATCTTTTCGGCTAATTCAATATAACTCTCATAGGGACTGACTTGGTAGGCGGTGTGTGTGAATTGATCCAGTTGTTTTTTGACCGCCTCAATCACGCGCGGGTGTCTGTGCCCCACATTCAAGACCGCAATCCCACCCGCAAAATCAATAAATTCACGCCCATCGCTACTTTTCAGCGTGGCATTATATGCCTCCTGCACGAACCAATCACACACAATCCCAATCCCCTTGGGCGTTGCGCTTAATCTACGGCCTAACAAATCTCCCATGATCGATCCTCAAATACTTAATTTAACGGGGGATTGTATAGCAACTAACTAAACAAATAACAAGTCCCCCCAAAAAACACCAGCCCTTAATGGGCTTTTCTTGTATAATAACGCCTCAAAAAAGGAACATGATGCCCGATTCCCCGCGCACGCTTTTATTAGTGGCTGCCCACCCCTTAAATAGCCCGCGCCCTTATCGCCTCAGAAAACTCTTAAAACCCTACCACCAAATCAGCGTGATGGGCATTAGCAAAATACCCCTGCCCCCTCAAGAGGATTTAGAGATTTTCACTTACCCGCCCTACCCTAAGCGCAATTTTTTACAAGAATGCAAGCTTTATATTGATGTGTGGTTGCAAAACGATCACGCCCTCATCTACACCCAAAACCGTGCCCAAATTGTGGAAGTGTTGCGCGAACATGCCTTTGATTTTATCTTTTGCTTTGATCTGGTGCTCTTGCCCATCGTGCTAGCTTACAAGAAAAATGCCAAGGTGATCTTAGATGCGCGCGAATACTACCCGGCACAAGATAGCAGTAATATCCGTTGGCGTTGGCTCTTTAAAGCTTTTTTCACCCGTTTAACCAACACCTACATGCCACAATGCGATCATATTTTGAGTGTGTCTAAAGGCGTACAGGGGCTCTATGAGAGTGAGCATGGGATTTCCAGTAGCGTATTTTATTCCTACCCCTTTTACCACAAACTTAAGGCCACACCCACCAAGCCCGATCAAATCCACTTGATCTACCATGGGGGTGCGAGCTATAACCGCAGTTTTGAGGGGTTGCAAACCATGATGGAATATTTGAGCGATCATTTAGGCGATTGGCGCTTTTGGCTGACCTTGATGCTGGTTGCCCCCCCTGCACGCCTAGAGGAGCTCAGAGCCAAGCTCACACACACCCGCATCAAAATCATCCCCCCAGTGGAGTTTAAAAAGATCATTAGCTTTAGCAATGCCTTTGATATCGGGCTGTATTTTAGCCCGCCTATCAATCTTAATATCAAGCACGCCATGCCCAATAAGTTTTTTGAATATATCCAGAGCCGTTTGGCTCTGTGTGCTGTGCCCAATGTGGAAATGCAGGCCGTCATTGAAAAATACCAAATCGGGGTGGTGAGCCAAACCAGTAGCCCACAAGATTTAGCCCTCACACTGCACAAATTACGCCATGAGGATATTGAGTTTTACAAGCACAACACCCAAAAAGCCGCCCAAGAACTCTGTGCCCAGCAAAACCAACTTGTGCTCTTAGAGTTGCTCCAAAAAATTTAAAGAGGTGTGCTAACATAGGTCTTTGGAGTGCGCATGGATATTAGATTGGGTCTGCTTTACATGGCTTTGAGTGCTTTTAGTCTAGGGGCAATGAACGCCCTGATCAAAATTGCCAGTGCCTATTATTCGCCCTTGGAGAATATTTTTTACCGCGCCTTTTTCACGCTCCTTTTTTTGGGATTCTTCTATTTTATCAAGCCCTTTAGCTTCCGGGCTTACAAAAAGGGTGGCGGGGTTTTGCTATTTTGGCGCATGGTTGTGGGGGCTTTGGGCATGACCTTGATGTGCTACAATGTCTATACCATGCCCCTAGGCATGGCTAGTGCCTTTAACCAAAGTTCCCCCCTATATGCAATTTTAATCTCTTTTTTAATCTTTAAAGAACCGGTGAGCTTGCGCTTGATTGGAGCTGGTGTAATTGGCGTTTTGGGTGTGGTGTTTGTAGCTAACCCCCATACCAGCGGGCTAACTTGGGTGCAAGTTGCCTCTGGCGTGCTCAATGGGGTTTTAGTTGCCATCGCCTACACTAGCTTGTATCGCCTCAAGGAATATTATAACGGCGCATTTGTCGTTTTTATCTTTAGCTTGTGCTTGAGTTGCATTGGTTTTGTGGGGCTCTGGATTGACTTTCCTCCCTTTGCCACAGGTTATCACCCCATGCGCTTTAACGGAGCTTGGTGGCATTGGGATCTTTGGGTGTTAATGGGGATGGGTTTAACCGGGACTTTTGGGCAATACTTTTTAACCAAAGCCTACATGATTGCTCCAGCCGGGGCGATTTCGCCCATGATCTATAGCCGTTTGTTTTGGAGTGTGAGTTTTGGGATGTTGCTAGGTGATCCATGGCTGGGCTTTTTGGAGGGGCTTGGCATGGGATTGATTGTGCTTTCAGGCGTGCTCATCGCTTCTTATGCGCGCAAAAAGTGATATTAACATTCTTGGGATATAATGATTCTTTTTGCAAAGGATTAGATATGGATTTTGACATCGAGCATGGCGATCGCTCCACTCCTGCGTTGATTTTGCAGTATAAATATTTGGCCATTGTAGGTTTGAGCCCCGATCCCTCTAAAGAAAGCCACCGAGTCGCTGCATATCTGCAAGAACAAGGTTACCACATCACGCCCATTTATCCCGATGACTCCCAACCCATTTTGGGGCAAAGGGTTTATAAGACCTTGAGTGCGGCCCTACAAGATAAACACAAACAGGGTGAAACGATTTTTGTGGTGGTGGTTTTTAGAAAACCAGAAGCGGTGTTGGAGATTGCTCAAGAGATGTTACAAAATGATCCCATCCCTCTTGTTTTTTGGATGCAACTAGGCATTAAAAATGCAGAAGCTAAAGCATTACTAGAGCAAAATGGGGTGGTCGTGGTGGAAGATAAGTGCATGCTTGTAGAACACCAAAAGCTATTTTGAGCGCGCCCAACACGCTCCCTAAAAACATTCTTTCCAAGCCCCTTTACTACATTCTCCTAGCTTTGATTGTGGGGGTTTCCCTGTCTTTGGGTATCTATAAAAGCCTAGAAATCTCGGTTAGCTATAAAGAAGCATTATTTTATTTTAGCACGCCTCGTTTCTTAGCCGATCGCCTCTTGCTCCAAGCCCTGCATGCCTTTGTGGAAAGAGTCGGGTGTACCTTGCCAAAAGATTTGGTATTGCGCTTGCCCGGTTTGTTTTTACACGGGCTCAACATTATTTTAATTTACCACATTAGCCACAAAATGCCCCTTAAAAAGCCCTATGATCCCCTTTTTGTGGCTCTCACCTTTGCTTTGCTCCCGGGCGTGCAATTAGGGGCGATCTTGCTAGGCAAGGTTAGCCTCTTGCTCACCCTCTCATTTTGTGCATTATTGGGTTTTTATACATGGGTTTTTTACCCCCTTGTGGTGGTGATTGCCCTTGCAGATGGGAGCACAATAGTTTTGTTAATGGGTTTATGCCTCTATACGCTCAAACAACGCTACACGCTAAAGATGGCGCTTTTGCTAGGGGCTTTGGGTTTTAATCTCTACTATTTTAGGTCTATCAAGGGCATGCCAGAGGGTTTTTTTATTGATACCCTAGTGGTGATGTTTGTTCTCTATTCGCCTTGCTTGTGTCTTTACTACCCCTATGCCCTCTATGCCCAAGTCGTGAAAAACTACAAACAAGATAGCCTAATAGGCATCGTGGCAACAACTGGGTTTGCTCTGCCCTTGTTACTCTCCTTGCGCCAAGAACTCCCGCCCCAATTTTTGAGCTATGGGGCTGTGGGCATGCCCATTTTGCTCCAAAAAGTCCTCTCGAGTATCCGCTTACATTTGCCCGTCTTTAGAAGCCATTACTATATCCGCTATAGTTTAGTTTTTGGCACACTTTTTTTAGAGAGCGCGTTTTTATGGGGGGGATATAATCCTTTTGTCAGCACCCACTATATTGCCAAAGAATTAGCCACGGCCCTCAAGGCAAAGGGCATTGATGCCATCCATGTGGATTCCGAACAAATGGCTTTACGTTTGAAGTTCTATGGCATCCAAGAGCGTCCTGATCTTTTTTTGATCAAACAAAAAAAGCAAGGAGAGATTAAAATCCGCTACAAAAATAAAGTCGTGGCTTCCTATGCGATCACAAACCACAAACCCTAATGCATCCTGCTTTTTTATTGCTCGCTGAAAACCCCCTAAGTGTTAGCCCTAGAGCCTACCGCTTGAGCCTAGCCCTACTAGCCCTCTACCCCCACACGCCCCTATTTGTGTTATCCCCCCCTCCATGCCCTCTATCCCCATCGGTAACCTTTTTGAGTTTCCCCCCCTTAGATAAAAGCCTGCTAAAAACCCAAAAAATCACTGACTGCATTGCCAAAAAACACTTTAGTCCCCTGCTTTTCACGCCCAACCGCCTAGAACTTGCGCGGCAACTCAACCAACTTGAAGCGCGCTTAGAAAGACAAAAAATCTATCTCAAGGCTGTTTTTGTGCAAGATTTGGCTTTGTTGCCCACCCTTGTAGAACACACACGCCTGCAAAACCTCATTGTGGATTTGCGCGAGTTTTACCCCGCACTGGTTAATCCCCAGCACTTCAGCGCGCCCCTTTTCCACCATATCTGCACCCACTATTTAAGCTATGCCCACAAGAGTCTTAGTGTGAATGCCTCCATCGCCAAGCTTTATGCCCAAAATTACCCCCACTTTAACCCCGCCCATAATTTGATTTGGCATTCGACCCCTTTTTATGCGAATCTGCGCCCTAGCCCCCTAAGCTCCCCTATCCGCTTGCTCTACCATGGGCTAATCGCTAAAGAACGCGATTCGCACAATCTTTTAGATTTGGCTCAAAATTTAAAAGATTTACCCCTACCCTATCATTTAAGCTTGATGGTCTTAAGCAAACACCCCACCTTTTTTCAAGATTTTAAGGCTAGGGCTACGCGCATGCAAGCTCAAGGTGTGCCCATCAAACTCCTTAAACCTGTGGGATTTTTAGAGATCATCCCTGCAAGCCAACCCTTTGATTTGGGACTTTTAAGCCTGCCCAACAATTCTCTTAATCACTTGTATGCCCTCCCCAATAAGTTTTTTGAATACATTCAAAGTGCCTTGGGTGTGATCAGCACACCCTTAATGGAAGTAAAATCCCT
The DNA here is from genome assembly GCF_007280785.1 of Helicobacter mehlei. NCBI lineage: Bacteria > Pseudomonadati > Campylobacterota > Epsilonproteobacteria > Campylobacterales > Helicobacteraceae > Helicobacter > Helicobacter mehlei. The sequence continues at coordinate 56,639 of NZ_VKGC01000004.1, read as the reverse complement.
GCTAGAAGCCCACCAAATGGGTATAACCAGCCTTGATTTTAGCCATGCTAGCTTGCTAGAGACCTTGGCTGGTTTGAACATGGATCAAATCCGACACTACAAGCAACAAGCCAGCCAAGCAGCTAAGGTACTTTGCATGCAAGCCCAACTGCCTAAGCTAGCCCGCTTTCTAGGCGATCTGTGATGCGTTGTTTGGTGTGTGGGAAATGGGTTTTAACTTTGATGTGTGCACGCTGTTATGCAGACTTGTGCCCCTCTTTGGTGGTGCGCTCCTTGGAGGGCGTGCCCATTTATAGCTTTTATGTGTATGAGGAAATTGAGTGGCTGATTAAAAGCAAGTACCAGCCATTGGGTAGCCGTGTTTTGGCTCTTTTGGCGCGCCGTTGTGCTGTGCAGCTAGCCCCTCACCTGCCTAAGACCACTCTTTATGGTGTGGGGATTGATGATCATGTCAAAAGGGGTTATGCGCACACTGCCGTTATTTTGCACGCTCTCTGTGCCGCTCTCAAACCTTACCTAAAAGCCAAATACAACCAACTTAAAGCCACAAACCCCATCACTTACGCTGGGCAGAGTTTAAAATTCCGCCAAGAGAACAAGAAAAATTTTGTTTTTAAAGGCGATCCCAACTTGCCCTATTTTTTAGTTGATGATATCCTCACTACGGGCAGTACCATGCAACAAGCCATAGAAACTCTCAAAAATGTTGGGGCACGCGTTGTCTTTGCCTGCACACTGGCGCACGTCTAAAACCCTTTAATTTGCTTACCCCATAAGATTTTTGGACTAATGGATTAAAAATCTGCTATCATTAAAGAGGTGGGATGGTCTTATATAATCTCCCACGACAATCACTTAAAGGAGATGTATGTCCAATTTAGATTGGAACAACCTAGGTTTTACTTATGTCAAAACTGATTTTCGTTTTGTTGCCCGCTACAAGAACGGGTCATGGTCTGCTGGAGAACTAATTGAGGATAACCAAATTACTTTACATGAATGTGCCCCCGCCCTGCATTATGGGCAACAATGTTTTGAGGGTCTTAAAGCTTATCGCTGTAAAGATGGATCGATTAATCTATTCCGCCCTGAAGAGAATGCCAAACGTTTGCAAGCTTCTTGCAAACGTCTTTTAATGGCACCCGTGCCCGTTGATTTTTTTGTTGATGCGTGTATCCAAGTGGCTAAGGCTAATGCTAAGTGGGTAGGTCCCTATGGTTCGGGAGCGACACTCTATATCCGTCCATTAGTCTTGGGCGTGGGAGCTGAGATCAGTTTGGCTCCCGCACGAGAGTTTTTATTCATTGTCTTTTGTATGCCTGTAGGGCCTTATTTAAAGGGAGGCTTGCAACCGGCTAATTTTGTTGTTTCTGACTATGATCGCGCTGCACCGCAAGGCACAGGAGCGGTGAAAGTGGGGGGCAACTACGCAGCTAGCGCACTCCCGGCCAAACTGGCTAAGGAGCAAAATTTTAGCGATTGTGTTTATTTAGATGCCGCCACGCACACCAAAATTGAAGAAGTGGGGGCGGCTAATTTCTATGCGATTTCTAAAAAGGGTGTGTTGGTAACCCCCGCATCGCCCTCTATTTTGCCTAGTATCACCAAATATTCCCTCTTGTATTTGGCTAAAGAGCAATTGGGGATCGAAGTGCTAGAAGGTGATGTTTATATCGATTCCTTAGATGAATATAGCGAGGCAGGAGTGTGTGGGACGGCTGCGGTAATTGTGCCTGTGGGCGGGATTTTTTACAAAGACAAAATGCATGTCTTTTATAGCCAAACAGAGGCAGGACCAGTTACCAAACAGCTTTACCACGCCCTTGTGAATATCCAGTTAGGTGATGCGCCTGCGCCCGAGGGTTGGATTGTTAAGGTCTCTTAAAGGAGCTTAGATGAAAGATTTTTTACTCAAGCTTTTATCGGGGATGGCAATAGCCGTGGTGATCGCTCTAGCACCCAATGCAATCTTGGGGGGCTTGCTCAAGCCCTATGCCCATATCCATGCCGTTGGGCTCTTTGTAGATGCGCTGGTGATCTTGCAAGCCTTGCTCTCACTCATTACCGGCGTGTTAGTGGGGCTTAATTTTAACTTTAATCCCCTAAAATCCAGCATTATCGGAGCAGCAGCCTTTATTGCCTCTGGAGTGGTGAAACACACGCCCAATGGACTTGTACTAGCCGGCGTGGGGGATTTGCTCACCGTCTTAGTTGTGGTCGCTTTGGCTGTGAAAATCACACAATGGCTAGGCGATAGGTTTGGATCGCTCACCATTATTTTACAGCCCATTGCCGTGGGGGTTTTTTGTGGCTTTGTAGGCTTGCTTATTTTGCCCTACACCACTGGCGTAACTCTGCAAATTGGGCAAGCCATCATGTATTTCACCCAGCTACACCCACTTTTAATGTGCATACTCATCTCTATCTCTTATGCCTTCATCATCATCTCGCCAATCTCCACGGTCGCGGTGAGCTTAATCATTGGCATTAGCGGTTTGGCTTCAGGAGCGGCTAATATGGGCGTTGTGAGCACGACAGCCGTTCTCATTGTAGGCTCGCTCTTGGCTAAGAATAGGGCAGGAGTGAGCGTGGCGATCTTGCTAGGAGCGATGAAAATGATGATCCCCAATTTTTTCAAATCTCCCATTATGAGCACTTGTGTTTTTGCTAATGGCGTGCTAGCAGGTCTTATCACTTATTTTTTCCAAATTACTGGTGATGCCAAGAGTGCGGGGTTTGGGATTGTAGGACTCATAGGACCCATCAAAGCTTATGAAGAGGCGTTGCTAAACCAGCTGGATTTACCTTTAATGCGCGTGGTGCTCACCTATGGTGTTTTACCCTTTGTGGGGGCGATTATCTTACACCTTTTGTGTTGCAAACTCTTTAGGGCTTACCACCATAAGATTTATTATTTCCAGCAGGCGGCCTAAAAATAGGGGCGGGAGGCTAGCCCGCCCTTTTTTAAGCTAAGACTTGCTATAATGCCCGGCTTGAATGCGATTTTAAAGGACCATGATGACGCGGACCCTGTCTATTATCAAGCCCGATGGTGTGAAAAAGAAAATCATTGGGAAGATCATTACCCGTTTTGAGGAAGCGGGCTTGGAAGTGGTTAAAATCAAGCGCATGCACTTGAGTGTAACCCAGGCGCAGGATTTTTACGCCATTCATAAAGATCGCCCCTTTTTCAAGGATTTGATCGCTTTTATGACCAGTGGGGATGTGGTGGTGATGGTTTTAGAGGGGGAAAAAGCGGTAGAAAAAAACAGAAAATTAATGGGGGCTACCGATCCTAAAAAAGCAGATCCGGGCACGATTCGTGCGGATTTTGCGGATAACATTGATGCCAATGTGGTGCATGGGAGTGACAGCAAAGAAAATGCCCAGCAAGAGATCGCCTTTTTCTTTGGCAACTAGAGGGTTTTTTGCGTTTAGAGATGAGGAAAATAGGCATGCGTGCCAAGCCCTTTACCTGCCAGTTGGAACGCATAGAGTTAGAAGGGCTTGTCAGTCGGGTGGGGAGCAAGCTTTACTTGCTAGAGGGTCATTTGCATGGGGTTTTGAGCGTGCCATGCGCTTTGAGTGGGACCATCTTTGATAAGCCCATTTCTCAGGACTTGCGCTTGCTTATCTCTGATGGCATTTACAAACCCGCAAAGGCACAAGAGCCAATTTACTTAGAAAATGGGTTCTGTATGGAAACAATGGATGTGGTAGAAAGTTTAGATGGGTGCATTGATTTAGAGGCCTTATTAGACTCCGAAATGCAGTCCATCCAAGCGGACTACCACTATTTGCCTAATTCATAAACAAAGGAGAAACAATGGCTGTTCCTGATAGACGCGTGAGCAAGACAAGAGCGAGGAAGAGACGCACGCATTATACTGCCAAATTGGCAACACCCGTTAAAGATAAAGATGGGAGCTGGAAGCTCCCTCATTTTATTAACAAATTTACGGGCAATTACAAATAGAGTCTAGTATGAGGATTGTGATTGACCTCATGGGAGCGGATTTAGGTATCCTCCCCATTGTTGAGGGCGTTGCTAAGGCTCTAGGTACGCAAGTGTTTGAACCGGTTTTGGTGGGTGATGCCACCAAAGCAAAGGCTTTGATCTCCAAAGATTTAGCCTCTAAGGTCGAGATTATTGATTGTCCCGATTATATCCGCATGGAAGAGCAGGCCACCGATGCGCTCAAGCGTAAAGAAACCTCGATCTTTGTGGGCATGGACATTTTAAAAAACGGGGCGGATGCGTTGGTTTCTGCTGGGCATAGTGGGGCGACTATGGGGCTAGCTACGCTCAAGTTAGGGCGCATTAAAGGGGTTAGTCGCCCAGCACTTTGCACGCTCATGCCCTCTGTGGGGCAACGCGCAAGTATCCTATTAGATGTGGGGGCCAATACAGACTGCAAGCCAGAATACTTGTTGGATTTTGCCATTATGGGCTATGAATATGCTAGGAGTGTCTTGGGCTATGAGAACGCTAGTGTGGGGTTGTTGTCCAACGGGGAGGAGGATAGCAAGGGGTCTTTAGCCACTAAGGAGGCTTTTAAACTCATTAGTCAATATCCACTTTTTCACAGAGAGCCCAACAACGCTAACGCCTCGGCTTTTAAGGGCAATGTGGAGGGGAATGATATTTTTGTCAATGCCGTCGATGTTGTGGTGTGCGATGGATTTGTAGGGAATGTGGTGTTGAAAACCACAGAGGGCGTGGCTAGCGCGATCAGTTCTGTATTTAGAAATGAAGTCAAAAATGGCTTGGGAGCTAAGTTGGGGGCGTTGTTGCTCAAAGGGGCCTTTAGCCTCATTAGGCAAAAAACTGACTATGCCGAGTATGGCGGTGCCCCCTTGCTGGGTGTGAATAAAACGGTGATCATCAGCCATGGCAAGAGCAACGCGCGTGCAATCGAGTGTGCTATTTACCAAGCCATTAAAGCCAAAGAAAGCAATGTGTGCGAAAAAATGGCACTAGCCTTTAGCCATAAGCCTTTAGATGAGGAAGCCTCCCATGAGTCTTGAAAGGAGAAACATGCCCTATGCGATGCTAAAATCTGTCGCTGCGTATGTGCCTGATAAGTGCGTGGATAACAGCACCTTTGAGGGCTTGTTGGACACAAGCGATGAGTGGATTCAAAAACGCACAGGGATCAAGACCCGTTATTTTGCCACGCCCGAGCAAAAAAGTAGCGATCTAGGTGTCAAAGCTGCTCAAACCGCTATTGAGCGGGCTGGCTTAAGCAAAGAGGAAATTGATTTAGTGTTGGTGGGTACGCTCAGCCCAGACTATTTAGCCATGCCCTCGACGGCTTGTACCCTGAGTGCTAAATTAGGTTTAGAGAACACACCTAGCATGGATATTGTGGCAGCTTGTAGTGGGTTTATCTATCTTTTAGCCACTGCCAAAGCCTTTGTAGAAAGTGGCATGTATGCGCATGTTTTGATTGTGGGGGCGGAGAAGTGTAGTAGTGTTTTGGATTTTGAGGATCGTAGCACTTGCGTGCTTTTTGGTGATGGAGCGGGGGCATGTGTGATTGCGCGCACAGACAACCCTAAAGAGAGTATCTTAGATGTTAAGATCGCCTCTAACGGAGCTTATGCGGACTATCTTTACACGCCCAGAACACTCAAACAAAGTGCTTTCATTGAATCTTGCGATCAAAGCCAAACTTTACGCATGAAGGGCAATGAAGTTTTTAAGCTAGCCATTAAAACTTTGCTTAAAGATGTTGAAGATATCTTAGGTGCCAATAACATTAGCCCCGAACAGATCACCTATTTTATCCCCCATCAAGCCAATTTGCGCATCATCCAAGCCGTGCAAAACCAGCTAGCCTTTAGTCAAGAACAGGTGGTGCTCACCGTGCAAAAGTATGGTAACACTTCGGCAGCCAGCATCCCCATGGCGATGAATGAAATTTACGAACAAGGGAAGCTCAAAAAGGGCGATTTGATGCTTTTGGATGCTTTTGGAGGGGGCTTGACTTGGGGGTCAGCATTGGTTTATTATGGCGGAGATTAATTTTAGCATGAAAGGAGTTTTGGATGACAACAATTAGATTAACGCGCGTGGGGCGTAAAAAAAAGCCCTTTTACCGGGTGGTGGTTACTGATTCAAGAAAACGTCGCGATGGGGGTTGGATTGAATCCATTGGTTACTACAACCCCTTGAGTAATCCTAAGGTGGTGCAGATTGACCATGTGCGTTTGGATTATTGGAAGGGTGTGGGTGCCAAGATGAGCGAGAGGGTGGAAAAGTTGGCTTCTCAAGGCTCAAAGGCTTAAGGTTTGCCAGAGCAAGAGAGCAAAATAGAGGGGGATTTTTTTGTCGAAAAATTCGTGCAAGAGTATTGCAAAAAGATTGTAATCTACCCACAGGTTTTAGAGGTCAAATCAAAGATGCTTGAAGAAGGCACTAAGGAGCTTTGTATTTACACTAACCCAGTGGATATGGGGCGGGTCATTGGCAAGGATGGCAAGATGGTGAGCGCGATCAAGGCTTTTATCTCGGGGGTAAAAGCCAAGAATGGTTTGAATTATAAGATTGTGGTGCTCGCCTCTGAAAACCCCTATGTTTTGTGATGCAAACAGATGATTTATTGGTGGTGGGGCGCTTAGGGCGTAGTGTGGGGTTGCTGGGGGGCTTGAAACTCTTTTTGCAAAGCGATTGTTTGGAGTGCTTAGTGGCTGGAGCCCATGTTTATGCCTACACATCTTTAAGCCCTGTACATGCCCTGACAATCAGAAACTACAGTCATGACCTTGCACTGATTTTTTTTGATGAGATCGCCAGTAGGGAGCAGGCAAGGTTGCTCAGTTTGCACACTTTGGCGATGAGTCAAGAAGAGACGCTAAAATATTGCCACTTGCAAGAGGGTGAGTTTTTATACTGCCAACTCTTAAACCTAGAGGTGTTGGACGGGGAGGAGGTCTTGGGTCGGGTGGCTAGCATTGAGCGTCTGGCTGGCACGGATTATTTGTATGTGCAAACCCCTAAAAAGTTATTTTTAATCCCCTACATTGATGTCTATATTCTGCACACAGACTTAGAAAATAGGCGTATCTACACCCAGCACGCCCGTGGGCTTTTAGAACAATCCTAAGAGTTGTTGGTATGCGTTTTAGCATTTTAACCCTTTTTCCCGAACTGGTTGCCCCCTATTTCCAAGCTTCCATTTTAAAGCGTGCTTTAGACAAGCAGGTTTTTAGCTTGGAGATTGCCAATATACGGGATTTTTCCCCACACAAACACCAACGCGCCGATTTTGCGCCCATAGGCGGGGGGGCTGGGCAGATTTTAGACCCCTATATGCTGGAAAATGCGCTAAGGAGTGTGGGGCAAGGGCATGTGATCTTTTTAAGCCCCAGTGGCAAGCCCTATAATCAAAGCGATGCCAAACGCCTAGCCACCTATCCACATTTAGTCTTGGTGTGTGGGCGTTACGAGGGGTTTGATGAGCGTGCGATTGAGACTTATGGCGATGAAGTGTTGGGCATTGGGGATTTCATTTTAACTGGGGGGGAATTAGCCGCACTGTGTGTGTGCGACAGCGTGGCGCGCCATTTAGAGGGCACTTTGGGCAATAGCCAATCTTTAGAACATGAGAGCTTTGAAGAACATCTCTTAGAAGCCCCCCATTTTGCCAATACCGATCGCTTAAATACGCCTAGTTGTGCAGATATGCCCACTATTTCAGAGTATTCAAAGGGCAACCATGCTAAAATGAGATCGGTTATGCGTGATTTATCTATTTGCAAGACCCAATACTACCGCCCTAGTCTGTATCGTCTCAATAGGTCGCAACGCATGGTATTCGATTCACTTTATCAAAAAGGCCAAGTATGAAAAACCGCTATATCCAGCATTTTGAGGATAACCAAATCAAAACCCAACCCCCCCGCTTTAAAGCCGGCGACACGCTCAAACTGGGGATCCGCATTAAAGAGGGTGATAAAATGCGGACTCAGTTTTTTGAGGGAGTTTGTATTAGTTTACGTGGATCGGGCGTAGGTTGCACTTTTTGCGTACGCAAAATCGGCGCAAATGGAGTCGGCGTGGAGAGGATTTTTCCCCTTTATTCTGAAAGTCTAGCTAGCATTGAGGTTTTACGCGTGGGGCGAGTCAGACGTGCCAAACTCTACTACTTACGCCACCGCAAAGGCAAAGCCGCCCGCATTAAAGAGGTGCGCAAAAAAGAGGCCTAATTTGCCTTTGTGGAGGGTTGTGTGCTAGGTTTGCGCCTCTTGGGGGCTTTGAGTATCCTCGTGTTTAGGCTTTGTGCCCAGTCTGTGTCCGAAGAAGAGGAACAATCCCCTACCCCCTCTATGCAAGACCTCAAAGCTATTCAGGGGAGTTTTTTCCACAAAAAGCGTACAGAGCTTGATAACACGCTTTTTATTGATTACCACTTGGGGCAGACTTATAAGATCCGCCTGCGCTATGCAATGGTAACCACGCTGGTTTTTAGCGAGCCTATCCAAGAGGTGATCTTAGGCGATCATGTGGGCTTTAGCACAAAGTTACTAGGCGAGGAGAGACACGAAGTAAGCAATGTCTTATTGGTCAAGCCCTTACAAATTGGCATTGATTCGAATTTAACCATCATTGGCAAGAGCGGTAAAATTTACTCTTTTTATATTTTTTCCACCACTTTTACTAGCTCTAAATACCCCACACTCCATGTCTATATTTCTAATGAACATTTTTTGGATCAGGCTTCTCAGGTCCAGCAACCCCTAGCCATTTTAGAACCCCAAGAAGAACCCCTAGAGACAGAAACTCCAGAGAATTTGCCCAAAGAAAAGCAACCTAGCTTAGATGATGAAGCGCATTATCTTAAAATTGGTAAGGGTGCGCATACGATATTGATCCCCAAAAAGGAGATTGAACGTGGGTATCGCATCTTAGGGCATAAAAAACGCGCTTGGTTTTGTCTGTGGCTGTGCAAAGTCGCCACCTCCCAGCCCATCAAGCCTCTAGAGATTTTTAATGACGCACACTTTACTTACTTCAAATTTGATCACCGCGCCTCCCAAATCAAATTCCCTGTCGCTTATAAGGTGATTGATGGGTATGATAACCCCATCAACACGCGCATTGTGGGGGATTATTTGGTCGCTGAGGATATTGCGGACAAATGGACTTTAAGAGAGGGCAAGCAACACACCTGTATTAGGCGCAATCTTAAGAAAAAACCCTAATGTGGCGCAAAATATTCCTTTGGAGTTTAGCCGGGGTGGGTATTTTTAGTGCCTCTCTTGTCATCCATCATAAACCCAAGCCTCCCCAAGCCCCCAAGTTACAAGAAGTGAGCTATCCGCTCTCCGATTATATTTTTATCCCTCCCAAACTCACAGCCTCAGCTCCCATGCCCCAAGATTACCAACGCCTCCAAGAGCAACTAAAAGCCGATGCACTCAAAATAGAACAGCTCCAAGCCCAGCTAGAAGCCCAACGCAAAGCCCCCGTTCCAAAGCCCTCTAAGCCCCCGCCCCAAAAGCCAGAGCCCTTAGAAGACCCCCAAATTTTAGAGGTTCTAGCTACGCGTATCCAGCCATTTGCCCCCCTAGAGCCCCAATCCCATAAAGAAGAGACCCATACAACCGACTCGATAGATTTAACCGACTATGGTACACATGGCTTTGATAATCTCTCCCAAAAAGATACAGCGACCCATGAGAATAAACTATTGAGGACCATGACAGCTGATAAGCTCATCCCAGCTTTTCTCATCACCCCAATTAGCTCCCAATTGGCTGGCAAGGTGATCGCCCAAGTAGAGAGCGATGTTTTTGCCAACATGGGCAGAGCCGTGCTCATCCCCAAAGGGTCTAAGGTGATTGGGTATTACAATAACACCAACAAAATTGGAGAATACCGTCTAGACATTGTTTGGACACGCATCATCACCCCACATGGCGTGAACATCATGCTTACCAATGCCAAAAGTGCAGATGTAAAGGGTTATAGCGGATTAGTCGGCGAGATGATGACCCATAATTTCCAACGCTATGGACTCCCTCTTTTAGTCTCCACTCTCTCAAATGGACTCTTAATTGCGCTCACAGCGGGTATTGCTAACAAAACCGGGCGTAATAACTTTTTTGGGGATTATCTCTTGATGCAACTCACCCGCCAAAGTGGCATGGGTTTGAACCAAATTGTCGCCCAAATCCTCAAAGATAAGAGCAATTTAAAACCCGTTGTGGTGATTAGGGAGGGTAGTCGCGTTTTTATCTCCCCCAACCTCGATATCTTTTTTCCTATTCCCAAAGAGGGAGAAATTTTGGCAGAATTTTTTACCAATTGAAACACAAATTAGCTATAATTAGGGATATGATGAGTTTTTAAGGATGGTTATGAAAGTTTATTTTTTTGCCACATGTCTAGGTGGGGTGGTCTATAGTCAAACCATTGTGAATTGTATCAAGTTGTTGCGCAAAGAGGGGGTGGAGGTGATCTTTAAAAAGGATCAAACCTGTTGTGGGCAACCCAGTTACAACTCGGGATACTACGATCAGAGCAGACAAGTCATTTTGCACAACCTCAAGCTTTTTAACGAGGATTATCCCGTCATTGTGCCTAGCGGGTCTTGTGTGGGCATGATGGCGCATGATTACAAAGAACTTTTTGAGGATAGCCCCCATTATGACGAGGTAGCGCACTTTGCAGGGCGTGTTTTTGAACTCTCGGAGTTTTTGGATCAAAAATTAGGGGTGCGCTACACCGATACTGGTGCACCGGTCAAAATCACTTGGCATTCTAATTGCCATGCTTTGCGGGTGGCCAAGGTGATTCAGAGTGCTAAAAAAATCATCGCCCAACTAGAAAATGTCGAACTGGTGGAGTTGGAGCGCGAGGAGGAGTGTTGCGGGTTTGGGGGGACTTTTGCAATCAAAGAACCCGAAATTTCCTTTGCAATGGTGCAAGATAAGATCAAAGACATTGAGAGTCGGCAAGTAGAGTATGTCTTAGCCGCCGATGCGGGTTGTTTGTTAAACATCAGTGGGGCGATGAGCAAAATGCAAAGCCAGACTAAAGCGATGCATTTTTATGACTTTTTAGCACAAAGGGTGGGGGTTGCTCCGGGGGGTCTAGCATGATAGCCCATAGCGCACAAGAGTATGAAGAGGCGATCAGGGCAAAGCTAGGAGATGAGCAGTTACGCACGAATTTGCGATCGGCAATGGACACCCTCATCACAAACCGCAGAAACTTGATCGCTAATCGTTACCACGATTGGGAGGAGCTCAGAGAGTTGGGCAAAAATGCCAAACTCAAGGTGTTGGCTAGGCTGGATCACTACTTGCAAACCTTTGAGGAAAAGGCTAAAGCCAATGGCTTTATCGTGCATTATGCCAGCAGTGCCAAAGATGCCAATGAGATCATCTATAATCTAGCCAAAGAAAAAAAGGTCGATCGCATCTTAAAAGGTAAGTCGATGGCGAGCGAGGAGATCGGATTAAACCATTTCTTGCAAGAAAAAGGCATCATCGCCAAAGAAACCGATTTGGGCGAGCTGATCATCCAACTCATTGATGAACACCCCGTGCATATCGTGGTGCCCGCCATCCACAAGAACCGCTATCAAGTGGGCGAGATTTTCCACCAAAAATTAAACGCCCCTTTGGAGAGCGAGCCTGAAAAGCTCAACGGCATTGCCAGAAAACACATGCGCGAGGAGTTTAAAAGCTTTAAAATGGGGATTTCGGGTGTGAATTTTGCCATTGCCAACGAGGGGGCAATTTGGTTGGTGGAAAATGAGGGCAATGGGCGCATGACCACCACCGCCTGTGATATCCATGTCGCTATTTGCGGGATTGAAAAGCTAGTTGAGAGTTTTGAAGATGCTTCTATTTTGGTAAGTTTGCTAGGACCTAGTGCGGTGGGTGTGCCCATTACCTGCTACCAAAATATCATCACTGGTCCGCGCCAAAAGGGGGATTTAGACGGACCCGTAGAAGCCCATATCATTTTGCTGGATCACAACCGCTCCAATATCCTAGCTGATGAAAAATATTACCGTGCACTGAGTTGTATTCGCTGTGGGACATGCCTTAATCACTGCCCAGTTTATGACAAAATCGGCGGGCATGCCTACTTGGCCACTTATCCCGGACCTATTGGCGTGGTGATCACCCCCCAACTCTTTGGGCTGGATAATTACGATCACATTGCTAATTTGTGTAGTTTGTGTGGGCGGTGTGGGGAGGTCTGCCCGGTGAAGATCCCCTTGCCTGAACTCATTAGGGATTTGCGTTGTGAGAAAGCCCATGAAGGGCGGGGCGTGGTACGTGGCTACAAGGACACCAAACACAGCAAGCTAGAGGAGTTAGCCATGAAAGCTTTTGCCAAAATGGCTTCTAATGGAGCTTTGTGGCGGGCGTTTTTAAAAATCAATGGCTGGCTAGCACCTTTGGGCAAATGGTTAGGCGGTTATACTCCAGTGCTTAAAATTTGGCTCAAACATCGCAACATGCCCGCCATTAACGCCGGTCTGCATGCTAAAGTCAAGCAGTTACAAGGAGTGGTTTATGAGTAGCAAGCCTGTTGTCTTAGAGCGCGTGCAAAATGCCCTCAAAAGGCACACCATCGCCCATGAGGAAGTGCATTTTAAAAATATGTTACGCGATGAAAAAGAGAGTTTGCTCGAGGAGTATATCCACTTCCAAACCTTGAATCGCGCCCAAGTGGTGCAATCTAGCCCAGAGAATTTGGCTCAAGATTTAAAAGAAGTTTTGGTGGGTTTTGAGAGTGAAAAGATTTTGCACGCTACTGACCTGCCACTAGATTTAGATGAGTTAGATAGCCAGCATGCATGGGTGAAAATCCCCTATAACCAAAGTGTGGAGGAGATTAAAGACACTCTTTTTCATGTCGATACTTCGGTGCTCAAAGCCACATGCGGGATTGCTAACTTGGGCATGGTGGGCGTGCTCTCTTCAAGCTTTGCGCCCAGATTAACTTCGCTTATTACACTCAAATGTGTTTTCTTGTTGGAAAAAAGCACGCTGGTTAAAAGCCTCCATGAAGGCATAGAAACCCTCAAGGCCCAAAACCCCGATCGCTTGGCGACTAATATGCTCCTCATTGGCGGGCCTAGCCGCACAGCCGATATTGAGCTTAAAACCGTCTTTGGCGTGCATGGACCTATGGTGGTGTGCGTGATTTTGTATTAAGGAGAAATGATGTGCTTGCAAGCAAAAACCACGCTCAAAGCAGAGGGAAAAATGATCTATGTGGCACTGAAAAGTTGTTTTTATGTGGCTCTATTTTGGTGTTGTTTTATGGTTGTGCTACAGTGAGAATAGCACCATCATCACTTGCTCAAGAAGCTAAAAAATTTGTTGCGCCTGAAATGGGTCAAGCCGGACTCTATGTTTATCGTGATGGTATTTTTGGTAGCATTCTAAAAAAAGATATCTGGGTTGATGGCGAATGTTTGGGCGAGTCGGCACCTAAAGTGTTTTTCTTTATGCGGTTGCCAGCAGGCAAACACACCATTGCAACCGAATCCGAATTCTCCCCCAATGCCTTAAGCCTTGATATGGAATCTGGCAAAAATTATTTTGTCCGCCAATATATCAAAGTCGGGGTATTTGTCGGGGGTGCGAATTTGAAATTAGTTGATGAAGAAAAAGGTCGGGTAGCGGTAGCCAAATTAAAGATGGCTGAACCGGGACATTGTAGCGATCCACATCCAAAGTGATTTTTATAGAGCGGTCGCAGTGATCTTGTATTAAGGAGTGTATATGGCTTTACAATTTGGGCACAAAGCCCCTAATTTTAGTTTGTTGGATTCTCAAGGCAAACAAGTTTCTTTGCAGGATTTACGCGGGCAAAAAGTGGTGTTGTATTTTTACCCCAAAGATAACACCCCGGGTTGCACCCTTGAGGCACGCGATTTTACCCAGCTCAAAACCCAGTTCCAACAAAGAGGGGCGGTGATTATCGGGATCAGCCCCGATGATACCAAGAGTCATTGCCATTTTATTGAGTCTGAACAACTAGGGATCACGCTTTTAAGCGATCCGCATTTGGAAACTATCAAGGCTTATGGGGCTTATGGGGTCAAAAACATGTATGGCAAACAGATCGAGGGGGTGATCCGCTCAACCTTTGTTATTGATGAAGAGGGCGTGATCCTGCATGCACTCTATAATGTCCGTGCCAAAGATCACGCTAAAAGAGTGCTTGTTTTGCTTTGAATGGACGGGGTTTTTGTTATAATGTGCATTATTTTATAAAGGCAGTGTATGCAAATTTTCATTAACGGGCAAGCCCAAGAGGTCATTGCATCCAATATCGACTCGTTGATCCAGACCTTGGGCATTGAAAAACGCGTTTGTGCGGTGGCTTTGAATGAAAGGGTTGTCAAAAAAGAAGAATGGGGCAACACCTCTTTGCAAGAAAATGATCGCTTGGAGTGTTTGCAATTCATGGGCGGGGGATGAGCCTTTGTGGAGACTTTGGCGGAGGGGGCGATCTTTGTTGCCGATGCACACCACCAAGAGGGTAGCCCCCACCTCCCTTGTTTGCTTGATGGCTTAATTGCCAACCCTCCTCCCCAGTTTTTCCTGATGGGGGATATTTTCCAAATTTTAATGGGGAGTGTGCGCAGTAGCTATGAGCCCCATGCCTTAATTTTAGAGCAACTGCGTGTCCTTAGCCAAAAAAGCACTCTTTTTTACTTAGAGGGTAATCACGATATGGGACTAAGGTATTGGCAAGGTCTAGCCCAACATGCCCAAATTTACCCACGCAACTGCCAACCTCTAGCCTTTTCCTACCAAGACAAAACCTACCTACTGGCCCATGGCGATTTGTTCCTAGGCTGGGGGTATGAATTGTATATCCGTCTTTTATCTAACCGGCTATCATGCAAAATTTTAGGCTTTTTGGATCGTATCAGGCAACTTTACCCCTACATTGCCCGCCCCATCAAAAAGAAAAAGATCAGAGAATGGCATCTAAGTCCGGCAGACTGGATATGCTTTAAGCAAGAGCGTTTAAAACACTACCACAAAGGTGTGTGTGGTAAAGAGGGGGTCATTGAGGGGCATTTCCATATCCAAAACGCCCCACAAGATAGCCTGTATTGTCCCCTGCCCGCATTTTATTGCACCAAGCAAATTGCTACCTTCACGCCCAAGGGCCTGGTGATTAGCACAATCCCCTAAAATAGGGGGTCGTCCATCACGCTAGGAATGGGCAAACCCATCAGCTTGAGGACACTAGCAGCGACATGGTTGAGTGCCCCGGACTTGATCTGTTTGGCATCTTGACCCATCACAAAACAATAAACCGGGTTGGTCGTGTGGTTGGTGAGCACGCCTTCTTTGGTGCTGTGCATTTGTTCGCAATTCCCATGGTCACTAGTTAAAAGCATGGCATAGCCCAATTCCTGAGCCACTTTGAGCACCTGACCTAGCGCACTGTCCAAAGCCTCTATGGCTTGGATACAAGCCTCAAAATTGCCGGTGTGCCCAACCATGTCTCCATTGGCAAAGTTGGCGATGATTAAATCCTTGCCTGCGCGCATGCTAGAGATGATCGCCTGAGCGATTTCAGGTGCGCGCATCTGCGGACAGAGATCGTAGGTGGGGACTTGGGGGCTAGGGATTAAAATGCGCTCCTCATTGGGGAAGGGTTCTTCAATCCCGCCATTGATAAAGAAACTCACATGGGCGTATTTTTCACTCTCAGCAATATGTACTTGGCTTAAGTTGGCTTGAGAAACCACTTGGGCAAGCGTATCTGTAATCTCCAGCTTAGGGAAAAATACCGGATGCTTAAAATCTGCACTATAACTGGTCATCGTGGCGATCACCAATTCGGGTGCACCCGCTCCACATTCTTTTAGCCCCCTAAACATGTCCAAATCCCCGCTTAAGGCTTGGGTGAGCTCCCTAGCCCGATCACTGCGGAAATTCACAAAAATAGCCCCCTCGCCATCAAACATGCCCTTGTAGTGCCCAAAACTAGCTGGCTGTATAAACTCATCGTAAATATTGCGTGCGTACATGGATTCAATGTAGGCTGAGGGGCTCAACATGGTTTTATTTTGGGCATGCACGATACTTTCATAGGCTGACAAAATGCGCTCATAGCGTTTGTCGCGATCCATGGCAAAAAAGCGTCCAGAAATCGTGGCAATGGCGATATTGTGGTTGCAAATGCAAGAGATTAATTTGAGGTATTCTAGTGCACTGGTGGGCAACACATCGCGCCCATCGGTAATCAAGTGCAACCATACCTTCTTGCCCACCCGCTCTAAGAGTAATGCCATGCCAATGAGGTGATCGATATGGGCATGCACGCCCCCATCGCTCATCAGGCCCAGCACATGCACAATGTGGGAGTCTTCCACCACATGCCTAAAGGCGGGGTTATCCTCCATACAATCTTCTTCAAACGCCTTTGAAATTTTGACTAAATCTTGATAGAGCACACGCCCCGCCCCAATGCACATATGCCCCACCTCAGAATTGCCCATTTGCCCCTCTGGCAGACCCACGCTAAGACCATGCGTGCTTAATAAACTATGGGGCAAATGAGCCAACATCCAATCATAGGTGGGTTTTTTGGCATGGTAAAAGGCATTGCCCTCTTTTATGTCGCTATACCCCACCCCATCGGTGATGATCAACAATGTTTTTTGCATTAAAATACCGGGGCTTCTTGCATCAAGAAAATTCCATCGTCTTCTTGACGCTTTTTAGGTTTGGGCTGTATGTGGTGGGTTTGCTCCACTTTAGGCTTGGGTTTGTGGTGCTGGGTTGTTCTGGGTTTAGAGGGTTTTTTATAGGTTTTTCTAGGCGGTTTTTTTTTGGTTTGTTTGGGGGGCTGGTAGGGCAATTCAGATTGGGCGTAGAGGGGGGTTTTGGGCTTATGCTCATGTTCTTTAACAAAATGCTCTAAGGTGGGCATAAGGCTTTGTAGGGTCTTGATCTTGATTAGGAGGTCTTGGTAATATTCATCGGCTTCTTGGTTAGCCATAGCGGGGTGTTTGGCTCTTTGGATATAGTAGGCCCGAATCATCTCTTTGAGGTTACCTTTGTGGATACGCTTGAAACTGACCAAAGTATCTAGGGCGATTCGGGAGGCAAAATTGCGATCCCTAATGAGTAGATCACCATAGTAACTTTTCATAAAAGGAGTCTGCCCCTCGTTGTAAAACTTTAAGACAGCTGGGATATAGGCATGGTAAATCCCCGCACTCGTCTCATCAAAATCGACTCGATAAGCTCCCGCACACGACTCTTTCCATGCAATGGCCGCCATCTCATAGCCTAAATTTTCTTTAGAACCATAATGGTAGGCATAGACCAAGACTTTTTTTTGCTCCAAATTAAAGTGACTAGGATCCATACACTCTGCCAAGTTTGGCTTGGCTACTACCCCACTCACCACCGCACCACTCAAAACTGCCAAAACAAAAACATGGCGGAAGAATCCCCAAGCCCACATTGACAAACCTTTAAGAGTTTTTCACTTTAAGTTTTGCTATAATCTTAACATAAGTAACCCTTGATAACTATTAATGGCTAGCCTGATTCACGCATAGGAGCTTACTTGAACCCATTACTCATTGAAGTTCTAGTTGAAGAGATGCCCGCTAAGGCTCTGTTGGCAGAATTTAAACACATCCTAGACAAGTTCCACCAAGCCCTACAAAACCATCAAGTGGATTTTAAAGGCGACCTGCGTGGCTATTACGCACCCACACGCCTTGTCCTCCATGCCCTAGATTTCCCCACCCACATCCCAGCTAAACAAGTCGAACACTTTGGTCCCCCCTTAAGTGTGGCTATGGAAGACAACCAGCTTAATCCCATTGGGCAGAAGTTTTATACCAAGTTGGGCTTAGACCCTTTGCAAGCCTTTAGTACGGTGCTAAAAAACCAAAAGGAAGTCTTGCACGCCATTTTACACAGCCCGCCCATCTCCACTGCTACGCTTTTAGATGGTATTTTGTTGGAGTTTTTGCGATCGCTAGATTTTGGTAAAAGCATGGCGTGGGGTAGCGTGCCAGAACGTTTCATCCGCCCCATCCATAATCTTTGCGTGATCTTTGCAGATGAGCCTGTGTCTCTAGAGGCTTGCCAACAAGCTTATGGTTGCACCGCTAGGCGTGCGACC
This sequence comes from Helicobacter mehlei, assembly GCF_007280785.1. NCBI lineage: Bacteria > Pseudomonadati > Campylobacterota > Epsilonproteobacteria > Campylobacterales > Helicobacteraceae > Helicobacter > Helicobacter mehlei. The sequence goes on along the minus strand of NZ_VKGC01000004.1, from coordinate 38,491 downwards.
AAAATCCATGCAGCTAAGAGTTTTGCCTACCATGAGACACCCAGCATAGAGGATTACTTTCAAACCCTGCAAAAAGGCTTTGTAATCTTAGACCCCAACAAACGCCAAGAAAAAATCTTGCATGAGATTAAGACTCTAGAGCAAGAACATGGCGTGCAGGTCCAGATTGATCCCGAACTTTTAGAGGAGGTGGTTGCCATCACTGCCTACCCCACAGCTCTTTATGGGCTTTTTGATCGCGCCTTTTTGGATTTACCCACAGAGGTTACCACCACTTCCATGAAGGAGCACCAACGCTATTTTGCCACTTTTAAAGAGGGCGTGCTCAACAATGGCTTTATTGTGGTGAGCAATGCACCCCTGCAACACCCCCAAGATTTTGCCACCATTTTAGTGGGCAACCAAAAGGTCTTGCGCGCGCGTTTGAGCGATGCGGTGTTTTTTTACCAAAACGATTTGGAGCAATCCATGGAATGGGAAAATGTGGCTCCAGCCTTAGACAAGATCGCTTTTATGCAGGGTTTGGGGAGTTTGAAAGACAAGGTGGAGCGTGAGCAAAAAATCGCCCTTTTTTTAGCCCAAAAATATGCCCCCCACGCTCAAGAATCCCAAGAGATTTTGCAAGCCAAACTTTTAGAGTCCTTGTGCCTAGCTAAGGCGGACTTGTTGAGCGAGGTGGTCTATGAGTTCCCCGAGTTACAAGGCGTTATGGGCTCTTACTATGCCAAGCACCACCACAAAAGCCCCGATATTTGCACCGCACTCAAAGAACAATATTACCCCATTGCTGAGGGCGCGCCCTTGCCCAGCACTTTTTTAAGTGCGCTGTTGGCATTGAGCATAAAGCTAGATAGCTTGTTGGCTCTTTTTAGTGTGGGCAAAATTCCCACGGGCTCTAAAGACCCCTTTGCCCTGCGCCGTGCGTGCAATGGCGTGTTGCGGATTTGCTTGCACTACAATTTGCCCTTCAATCTCCAAGCCGATTTGCAAATGCTTGGCACCCACTATGCCCCCTTTGATCTCTCTTTGTTAAGGGAGTTCATGTTGGAACGACTCTCCCATGTTTTAAGTGTCAAGTCCCCCAATCTTTACAAAAGCGTACTAAAAGGCATTGAAGCCTTGGGGGGGCAAGATTATGAGATTTGCCAATTGGCTCGTAAGCTCTATGCTTTGCAAGATTTTTTAGACCAGGTGGAGGATTCTAGGCAATTGGTGAGCGTGTTTAAGCGCGTGGCTAATATCACCCAAGATATACAACAAGCCAGCAACCCCGATCCGCACCTCTTTCAAGATACGAGCGAGCAAGGGCTTTATGAAGCTTACTTAAACTTGCAAAAAAGCACATTTGCCCATTTGGGCGATAAAATCCACGCCCTATTTGCCCTCAAAACCCCTCTAGAACTCTTTTTTGAAAAAGTGCTCATCAACGATCCCAACCCCCAAATCCAAAATAACCGCAAAAGCTTACTCTTTTTAATTTGTCGGGAATTTTTGAGTGTGGCAGATATTAAGGAATTGTAGGGCTTGTATCTCCAAATTCTTTGGCTAACTGCGGGTCTTTTAGCCAGCTTTTTAAGTGCTAAAACCTTTTCTGTAGAGGAATTTTTCAAGCGAGTCGAGCATAACTCTATGGAATTAATCCAAAAAAAGGCCGAGTTTATTAGCCTTTTGGAGGAGCAAAAATCCACCAATGCTTGGGATTTTCCCTTTATATCCAATGAAACCTCTATGGTGCGTAACTTCCAAGGTATCGCTGAGGCCCAGCCTCGAACCGTGTTGATGATCAAACCCAAACTCCCATGGGTTAGCCGTCTGCTTGCCCAAAGCCTCTCTATTAAAAATGTGCAATACCGCAAGAGTTATGAATTGAGCCGCAATCTTGCCTTTATTGGGGCTAAACGCCTCTACCTGAATTACATTTTAAACATTGAAAAACACAATATTTACGCCCGTCGCGAACAGATTTTTTTATCCCAGCTCAATGCTGCCCAGCGCAAAGTTGAAGCAGGGAGCATGTCTGAAAAGGACTATATCAACTTTAAAAATTCCTACTTGGAGTCCAAATTAGCCAAAATCAACATGGAGACCTTGATCATCAATCAAGAAAAAACGCTCAACACCATGTTAGCCATTGTGCATCCTGTCGTCTCCAAAAATGCCGATTTTAGCACTTTTTTAGACAAAGATCATCTCATCAAGATTCCGGGTTTGCAATTTGAATATGTCCGCATTGGGGAGTATGGCTTACAGCGAATCTTGGATCATTCCTTGTATGTGGAAGTGCTGGACTTGAGCGCAAAAGATTATAAAGTGAATGCGAATCTGGCTAATCGAGATGTCTTCAAAAACTTTGAATTTGGTTTGGGGGCGGAGAGTTATAACTCGGCGACCAATTTTTCCATTGAGTTTAATATCCCCCTGCCCGTTACGCCTAAAAATATCCACTTGAAACGCAAGTTTTTGGCCCTAGAAAATGGTACGCGGGCTAAAAATGTAGTGATGAAACGCAACATAGGGATCAACGCCCATGCCTACCTCAACCAGCTCCAGACCAAAGAAAAATACATGAAAATCCAAATTGAAGCCATCGACAACAAAGCAAAGCTGATGGAGATGGGGCGCATTGCCTATGAAGCCCAAAAAATCGGGCTCTTTGAATATTTGATCTATCAAAACTCTTATATGGACGCGCTGATCGCTTTGGCAGAGGCTAAGATCGAATATGTGGATATCACTGCGCTTTTAGAAGAGACACTAGGCCAGACTTTCACACGTATTAGGGGACCCCAGTGAAAATCTGGGTCTGCTTGTTGCTCTTTTTGGGAGCTTTGGGAGCTTTGGGGGCTTATGATGAAATCGTTTTGACCCAAAAACAGATTGATAGCTTGGGGATTAGTGTCGTGCCTTTGGATAAGAAATTTGGCACAAGGGGCTTGCCCTTTAACGCCGTGATTGATTTTAATAACTCTAACCCTAAGCACACGGTGATTCAAAGCTTGAGTTTTAACGCCACTGTGGTGGCCATTTACAAAAGCGAGGGAGAATATGTCAAAAAGGGCGATCTCATCTGTGAGATTAGCTCCATTGATTTGAGTAACCTTTACTTCCAATTACAAAATAGCCAAAACAAGCTCAAGGTTGCCCTAGATGTGAGCTCCAAAGACTACAAGCTCTATAAACAAGGCGTGATCGCAAAAAGAGAGTATCAAAATAGCCATTTGATCAGCGAAGAGATGCGCCTAAGGGTGCGCCAACTAGAAGACACTTTCCGCAACTTTGGGATTGACCCAAAACGCCCGATGGGGCTTTATGGCTTTAAGATCATTGCACGCAATAGTGGTATTTTATCCATTGCCCCCAAAGTGCTGGGAGAAAAAATCCTCCCTTTCACCACCTACATCCGCATCGCTGAAAATAACGACTTGATCGCCCGAATCAAATTGCCCGTCAGTCTCTCTAGGTACATCAAAAAAGGCTCGCATGTGTTAGACGCGTTGGGGAATAAAATTGGGGTGATTCAGAGTATCTCTGTGGTGCTGGATCGCAACTCTAACACCATTTTAGCCACCGCCTTTATTGATGCACATAATTACCATGTGGGTGAGGTGGTGGATATTTACATTGAGGGGATCAAGCCTAAAAACTCTTTGATCGTCCCCTCTAGTGCGATTATCCGCAATGATCAAGATTACTTGATGTTTGTGCGCACACCCAAGGGCTTTATGCCCACCCCTGTGCAAATTATTGAGGAACGCACCCGCGTTTTTGTGATTAGCAATAAAAATATCGACCCGCATGCCAAAGTTGCGGCAGGAGCACTGGTGAGCCTGAAGGGCATTCTCAATAATCTAGGTGATGATTGATGTTGGCTCCCATCATTGAGTTTTCTCTGCGCCAACGCTTGATTATCCTCATCTGTGCCTTTTTGCTTTTGCTCTCTGGGCTGTATGCCTTTTTCACCACCCCTGTTGATGCCTTCCCTGATATGTCCCCCACCCAAGTTAAGATCATCTTAAAGCTTCCGGGTAGTTCGCCCGAGGAGATGGAAAACAATGTGGTGCGCCCCCTAGAACTGGAGTTGCTAGGCTTAAAAGGGGAAAAATCCTTGCGGAGCACTTCTAAATACGCCATTTGTGACATCACAATTGACTTTGAAGATGGCATGGATATTTACCTAGCGCGCAATATTGTCAATGAAAAACTCGCCCTTGTGATGCCAGATTTACCCCCAGAGGTGGATGGAGGCATTGCCCCCATTGTAACCCCGTTATCTGATATTTTCATGTTCACCATTGATGGGAATTTGCCCGAGGTGGAAAAACGCCAGCTCTTAGACTTTGTGATCCGCCCCATGCTAAGAACGATCCCGGGGGTGGCTGATGTCAATTCTATTGGAGGGTTTAGCCGTGCCTTTGTAGTGATCCCCGATTTTAATGACATGGCAGGCTTGGGCATCTCCATTAGCGATTTGGAAAATACACTTAGAGCCAACTTGAGCAATAGCGGGGCTGGGCGTGTGGATCGCGATGGGGAGACCTTTTTAGTCAAAATCCAAACCATGGCACTCACCCCCAAAGAGATCGGGGATATCGCCATCTCAACCAAAATGGGTTTTTTGCACATCCGCGATTTTGCTAAGGTGGTGGTGCATTACCGCACCCGCTTAGGGTTTGTTACCAAAAATGGCATTGATGAAACCACAGAGGGGCTTGTGCTCTCCTTGAAAGGGGCAAACTCCAGCGAAATTATCAAGCAGGTGCGCCAAAAACTCGATCAAGACATCAAGCCCTTATTGCCCGCAGGCGTGCATACCCATGTCTTTTACGATCGCTCAGAATTTACCCAAAAGGCTATTGATACCGTAACCCAAACCCTTATAGAGGCGGTCGTGCTGATTGTGATCACCTTGTTTTTATTCTTGGGTAATTTCCGCGCCAGCGTGGCGGTGGGGGTGATCTTGCCCCTAAGTCTGAGCGTGGCTTTTATCTTAATTAAACTCAATGGGATCACGCTCAATTTAATGAGTCTGGGCGGGCTCATCATTGCCATTGGCATGCTCATCGACTCGGCAGTGGTTGTGGTAGAAAATGCCTTTGAGAAATTAAGCCACAACCGCACCACCACTAAGTTACACACGATATATCGCTCGTGTAAAGAAATTGCGGTCTCAGTGGTGAGTGGGATCATCATCATCATTGTCTTTTTTACGCCCATTTTGTCTTTAGAGGGCATTGAGGGCAAGATGTTCCGCCCCCTAGCCTCTAGTATTGTCTTTGCCCTACTAGGCACTTTGGTGCTCTCTATCACGGTGGTGCCCGTGATTAGCTCGATGGTGCTCAAAACCCAGCCCCATAAAGAAACCTACCTCACACGCTTTTTCTATTTTATCTACACTCCCGCTTTGCGTTTTGCCTTAAAAAACCCCAAAACCATGCTCTTAGGCGCATTGATCTTTCTAGCTGGGAGTCTCTCGCTCTTCCCCTTTGTGGGCAAGGCGTTTATGCCTAGCCTAGATGAGGGAGATAGCGTGCTGAGTGTGGATAGCGTGCCCTCTATCTCACTCAATCAGTCTAAGGATTTGATCTTGCGCATTGAAAAGACCATTAGAGAGAATGTCAAGGAAGTCAAAGCAATCGTGGCGCGCACGGGCTCGGATGAACTGGGGTTGGATTTAGGAGGGTTGAATCAAACCGATATGTTTATCTCCTACATCCCCAAAAAAGAGTGGAGTGTCAAAACCAAACAAGAGCTTTTAGATAAAATCCTAAAGGTTTTGGAGGATTACAAGGGGATTAGCTTTGCCTTCACCCAGCCCATTGAAATGCGTATCTCAGAGATGCTCACGGGTGTGCGGGGCGATTTAGCCATTAAGATTTTTGGGAATAGCATTGATAAGCTCAATGAGTTGAGCGCGCAAATTGTGGAGGTGATTAGGGGGGTTAGGGGCTCTAGTGAGGTTTTTACGGCTCTTAACAAAGGACTAAACTACCTTTACATCACCCCCGATCGGGATGCGATGGCTAACGTGGGGATCACCAGCGATGAATTTGCTAAGTTTCTTAAATCTGCCTTAGAGGGGATCATTGTGGAATTTATCCCAACGGGTATCTCAAGAACTCCTGTCATTATCCGCCAAAAAGAGGACATCTCCACCAATATTACCCTCATCAAAAGTTTAGAGATGACCTCCAAGCGTGGGATTGCCGTGCCCATCACCTCCATTGCCACCATTACAGAAGTGGATGGTCCCGTGGCGATTGCGCGGGAAAATAGTACGCGCATGAGCGTGGTGCGCTCTAATGTTGTGGGGCGGGACTTGGGCGGATTTGTAGATGAGATCAAGGCTAAAATTGCCCAAAAAGTGCAACTCCCCCCCAACTACTACATCACCTATGGCGGGCAGTTTGAAAACCAAGAACGCGCCAACAAACGCCTATCCACGGTGATCCCCATTAGTATTGTGGTGATCTTCTTTATTTTATTTTTCACCTTCAAAAGCGTGCCTCTCTCGTTACTCATTTTGCTCAATATCCCCTTTGCCATCACTGGTGGGCTCATCGCCCTTTTCTTAACCCAAGAATATATTTCTGTGCCTGCCAGCGTGGGCTTTATCGCTCTCTTTGGGATTGCCGTTTTAAATGGCGTGGTGATGATTGGGTATTTTAGAGAACTCTTAAATCAGGGTAAGAGCGTAGAAGAATGTGTGTTTGAGGGGGCGTTGCGGCGTTTGCGCCCCGTTTTAATGACTGCTTGCATTGCGGGCTTGGGGCTCATCCCCTTGTTGCTCTCCCATGGCGTGGGCTCTGAGGTACAAAAACCCCTAGCCATCGTGGTTTTAGGCGGGCTTGTAACTTCTAGCATTTTAACGCTTTTGCTCTTGCCCCCGATGTTTATGCTGGTGGCCAAAAAAATCAAGGTCGTTTGATGGTGATCTTAGAAGTCTATGTGGATATGAAACTCAAAGACATGATTGTGGACTATCTCTTAGAGCATGGCTATGATTACTTTTACTTTTTTGAGTGCTTTGAGTACGCGGCTATTTCTTTGTTAAAGAGTGAAAAAGAGCAGGTCAGCGGGCGTAAGGACTATGGCTTGTTTAAACTCTACCTTGAAGAGGAGCAGGCAGATAGTCTAGCTCAAGAATTGCAAACCTTGAGCCAAGAGATCGCGCTCTATCTCTTGCCCGTCTCTAGGGCTCTACGCCATTAGTATTGCTATTTTTCAACTTATTTAGCCCCATCACAACGGAAAGATTGCGCTGGGAATGATGTGTTGGAGAATTTTAGGACGGCAACATCAGGAGTTTTTGGGGTAGACCCAGCCCCCCGCTTATGACAAGCGGGGATAGCTCTTAGTCTTGTTTGTTGCTGTTGTTGCAACTATTGTTGTTTTGGTTGCTGTTGTTGCAACTATTGTTGTTTTGACTATTGCTATGGTTGTGGTTGCTACAGCTATTGTTGTTGCTATTCATAACTATCTCCTTTCTAAGATTTTGGAAGATTACACCTCCGTGCTCAAGTATAACACAAGTTACCTTGCGCAACCCATGCTTGTAACTTGGCGCAGGCCTTAGCGTGGTTTTCTAAAAACTGGGCATGGGCATTTTGATCAGCCCGATTGGTGGTGCAAAAAATCCCAAAGCTGGGTAGATTAAACGCTCTAGCCACGCTTAGGACGCTAAAAAATTCCATATTTTCTAGTGCAATCCCAAAATGGCACATGTGTCTTGCAAACTCCGCATTTGTGTGGATATAATTACTCGAATTGACCTTGATGGGTGGCAAATCTAGAGCTTCAAAGTCATTTGTTTGGATTTCTAGGGCATTTTCTATAGGTGTGTAGCTGTGTTGGGTAACAAAACTCTCTTCAATTTGGAAGGCGTGGGCACTTTTATACAAAGATAACAAAGGTAGATCAAAATCATAGGTCCCTGCACTCCCAATAAAGATTAAAGAGGCCGGTTTTTCTAGTAAGCACAGACGACTCAGCTCCAAAGCACTTTGCACCAAACCCACCCCGATACTTTTGGCAAAACTAAAACTCTCCATTTTCCCGGCACACACAAACATGCTAATCCTTATCATTTTCTTTATTTTACCACTTTTAAGCTAGCCTGTGCTAGAATGCGCCTCAAAGGTTTAAAGTTAGGAAGATGGCACTTTTAGGGCAACACTTTTTACATGATGCCCGCTATTTAGAACAGATTTTGCAATCCATCCCCTATGAGCACTTTGGTGATCATGTGCAAATGGTAGAGATAGGGGTTGGCTTGGGAGATCTCACCACCAGACTTTTAGGGAGACTACCTAAGGGTCTGTTAGCCTATGAAGTGGATAGCAAATTGGCTCAGAGGTTAAAGGTTTGCCTAACACCCTCTTTGTTGGCGCGTTTAAAACTCGTGGTGGGCGATGTGATGGAACGCAAAAGGGTTAAAGATGGATCACAGCAGGAAAAATACCAAGTGGAACTTTTTAAAGGTTACCCCCTTGCCCTGTCTGCTTGGGGATTCTTGCATGATGGACCCTATTTCTTGGTCTCTAATCTCCCCTACTACATCGCCACACCCATCATCACCCAAGCACTTAGGGACTCTCTATGTTTAGGAATGGTCGTGATGGTGCAAGCGCAAGTGGGCATTAGATTTTGTGCGTCAAGTGGCAGTAGCGATTATGGAGCTCTAAGCGTGTTGGCCTCTAGTGTGTGCAACCAGCGATCCTTGCTCTTTGAAGTGCCTCCTAGTGCCTTTAACCCCCCGCCCAAAGTGCAATCGGCTGTGATTCGCTTGCTCAAAGCCCCTTTGGGTCCTGATTTTGGTGCACCTTCTTTGGAGGTCTTAGAAAGCGTGCTTAAGATTTGCTTTAAAGCCAACCGCAAGACTCTTTTTAACAACCTCAAAAGCACCTACTCCTCAGAGTGGGTGCAAGCATTCTTTGCCAAGCACCAGCTTAATCCCACTCTTAGACCCCACCAGCTAAACCCTATCCACTATCTAGGCTTGGCACATCTCTCCCAAAATTTCACAGGAGAACAACATGGATAATCCTTCCAAAGATAATCCCCCCAAAGTTAATTTGAGCAAAGAGTCCGCACAACCCCACCCCAACACGCACAAACCCAAGAACAAGAATTTTGGGGAATTTGGGCGCAAAAACCGCATCAAGCATGGCAGGAAACAAGCGGGCAACCCGGCTATGAGTCATCCGCACATGCAAGAACAAGAGGGCGTTAAAAACATCACAAAAGCCAACGAGCGGGGGAATTTGGGCTTTCATAAGGAATTAAAGCAGGGCGTGGAGACCAACCACAAAATCCACATCAACCACCTAAACCCCCATTACAAATTAGACCTCAATGTCAAGGCACGTGTCAAGATCACACCCTTAGGCGGTTTGGGTGAAATTGGCGGGAACATGATGGTCTTAGAAACCATGCAACAAGCCATTATTATTGATGTGGGGATGAGTTTTCCCAGCGAGGACATGCATGGCGTGGATATTTTGATCCCTGATTTTAGCTATTTACACAGCATCAAGGATAAGATCGTGGGCATTTTGATCACCCATGCGCATGAAGATCACATCGGAGCGGTGCCCTACTTGTTTAAGGAATTACAATTCCCCCTTTATGGCACACCCTTAAGTTTGGGGATGATCGGGAATAAATTTGATGAACATGGACTAAAAAAGTTCAAAAGCTATTTTAAGATCGTGCAAAAACGCCAGCCTATTGAGATCGGGGAGTTCATCGTGGAGTGGATTCACATCACCCACTCCATCATTGATGCCAGCGCGCTAGCGATTCAAACCAAAGTGGGCACGATCATCCACACGGGCGACTTTAAGATCGACCATACCCCCGTGGATAATATCCCCACGGACCTTTACCGCCTCGCCCACTATGGCGAACAAGGGGTGATGTTGTTGCTCAGTGATAGCACCAACTCTTATAAACCCGGGATCACCCCCTCTGAGAGTAGCATTGGTCCCGTGTTTGAAAATCTTTTCAAGAATGCCAAAGGGCGCGTGATCATGAGCACCTTTTCTTCTAATATCCATCGGGTGTATCAGGCGATCCAACATGCCATCAACCACAACCGCAAAGTCGCTGTGATCGGGCGTTCCATGGAGAAAAACCTAGACATTGCTAGGGAGTTGGGCTATATCCACCTGCCCTTTAAAACCTTCATTGAAGCCCATGAGGTCGAAAAACTCCAAGATCATGAAGTGTTCATTGTTACCACGGGCTCACAAGGGGAAACCATGAGTGCCCTTTATCGCATGGCAACTGATGAGCACCGCCACATTAGCATTAAGCCTAGCGATCTCATTATCATTTCGGCTAAAGCCATTCCGGGGAATGAAGCCAGTGTGTCTAGCATTCTAAACTTGTTGATGAAAAAAGAAGCCCAAGTGGTTTATCAAGCCTTTGATGTTCATGTCAGCGGGCATGCCGCCCAAGAGGAACAAAAGTTGATGTTGCGCCTCATCAAGCCTAAATTTTTCTTGCCCGTACATGGGGAGTATAACCATGTCGCCAAACACAAAGAAACCGCGATTGCGTGTGGCGTACCTGAAAAAAATATCTACCTCATGGAAGATGGCGATCAAGTGGAGGTCAATCCCAATTTTATGCGCAAGGTTAAAAGCGTGAAAAGCGGGAAAAGCTATGTGGATAACACCAATAATGTGAGTATTGAGCAAAAGATTGTCCAAGAACGCTTGGAGATCGCCAGTGCGGGCTTTTTAAGTGCCGTCCTCTTTATCTCCAAAGAGGGGCAGGATTTAATGCCCCATTCCAAGATCACCAGTGTGGGGATCGCCAATCTCAAAGAGGAGCGTGCCTTTGTATCTGAATTGCAAGGCTCATTGGGATTGCACATCAAAGCCTTGCGCCAAGATGTCTTGAACAATAACAAGAGCCTAGATGAGAGTGTGCGTAATTTTATCCGCAAGGCTCTTTTCAAGCACACCAAGAAATATCCGGCTATTGTCAGCCATGTTTTTGTGCATTAGGGGTTACCATGCGCGCGATTCTCTTGTGGCTCTTGTGCCTTGTCCCTCTTGGTTTATTTGCTAAAACCCATCAGGAGAAACCTATGCAACATACGATTTATTTAGCGGGGGGGTGTTTTTGGGGGCTGGAAGCCTATATGGAACGCATTTATGGGGTCAAAGATTCTCTAGTGGGCTATGCCAATGGCAAGAGCGATCAGACCAATTACCATGAACTACACAACACCGATCATGCCGAAACCGTCAAAGTTACCTTTGATCCCGCTCAAATTAGTTTGGATAGACTCTTACTTTATTATTTTCGAGTCATTGATCCGACCAGCATTGATAGACAAGGCAATGATCGCGGTAGGCAGTACCGCACCGGGATTTACTACACCGATCCCAAAGATCGCCCCATCATCGCCCAAGCCCTAGAGCAACTACAAAAACACTACCAACAAAAAATCCAAATTGAGCTAGAACCCTTGAAAAACTTTGTGGTGGCTGAGGAATACCATCAGGATTATTTGAAAAAGAATCCGGGAGGTTATTGCCATATTGATTTGAAAAAAGCTAATGAGCCCTTGATCGATCCCAATGACTACCACAAACCCAGCGATGGTGAGCTCAAAGCCAAGCTTAGTGTCCTGCAATACCAAGTTACCCAAGAAAGCCATACAGAACGCCCCTTTGATAATGAATATGACAAACTCTTTAAACCGGGCATTTATGTGGATATCACCACAGGCGAACCGCTCTTTTTAAGCACCGATAAATTTGATAGCGGTTGTGGGTGGCCTGCCTTTAGTAAGCCCATTGCTAAGGATGTGGTTAATTACCACGATGATACGAGCTTAAATCGCTTGCGAACTGAAGTGCGTAGCCGTGTAGGCAAGGCGCATTTAGGGCATGTTTTTGAAGATGGTCCCAAAGAGTTAGGCGGTTTGCGCTATTGCATCAATAGTGCTGCCTTGAAATTTGTACCCTTAGAGGACATGGAAAAAGAGGGTTATGGCTATTTGATCCCCACTCTCAAGGCTGCCATGCTCAAGCGTGAGGTGCGTCAAAAATAATGCTAGATTATGCCAGCCACGCGCGCCACACCCTAGAGCTACAAGCCAATGCGCTTTTAAAGGCTATGGGGGCACTGAGTAACCCCATTCTAGAGCCCATAATCCACGCCCTAGCCGGTGCACCTTTGGTCGTGGTGATGGGGGTTGGCAAGAGTGCGCATGTGGGGCACAAGATTGCGGCTACGATGACTAGCACGGGCACAAAGGCGATCTTTTTGCACCCCACAGAGGCAATGCATGGAGATATGGGGATTGTGGGGAGTCAAGATGTCATCTTGGCCATTAGCTATGGGGGCGAGAGTGTGGAATTGCTCGATGCCTTGCGGGTAATTCCCTACAAAACTTTGATTGCCATGAGTAAAGATTCGCAAAGTTCTTTGGGCAAACTGGCCACCTATCATTTAAAGCTAGAAATTGAGCAAGAAGCCTTCCACCTTGTGCCGACCACTTCTAGCACTTTAAGTTTAGCTCTGGGTGATGTGTTGGCGGTGTGCTTGATGGCCCATAAGAACTTCCAAAAAGAAGATTTCGCACTCACCCACCCGGGGGGGTTACTGGGCAAACAATTACGCTTGCAAGTTAAGGATGTTTATCGTACCCAAAACCTGCCCTTAGTGGGCGTAGATTGTTCTTTGCACCAAGCCTTGTTGTGCGCTAATGATAAGGGCTTGGGCAATGCCCTGCTCTTGGATCGAGAGCAAAGGTTGGTGGGCGTGCTCAGCGATGGGGATATCCGCCGCGCTCTGCTCCAGCCCGCAAGTTTTGATCTCAATGCCCCGGCCAAAAATTTTGCCACCCTAGAGCCTAAGTGTATCGATAACCCCCACATGCCCTTAATCCAAGCTCTAGAGTTCATCGAAACCCACCAAATCTCGCTATTAATCGTACTAGACACCCAACAAAGGGTGCTAGGTGTGTTGCACCTACACACACTTTTAGCCCTAGGGCTTAGCAAACCCACTTAAAGAGGAAACATGTTTGAAAAATTGGAACTTATCATTAAAAATATTGAAAATTCCAAAGAAGAGATTGAAGTGCTCTTAAAGATCGCCAATATCAGCTTGGGTGATTTTATTTTGATGAAACGGGGGAGCTTAGACATCCCCGACACGCTCAACATGGCCTTTTACACCCAAATTGGCGAGCATGTGGAGGAGTTAAAGGAGCACATTAACGCGCTCAACAAATACAAACGCGAAATGCTGGTATTTTAGGGGATTGCCATGTGTGGGATTGTTGGTTATATTGGCAAGCAAGAAAAAAGAGCCCTTTTGATTGCAGGACTCAAAGAGTTGGAGTATCGGGGCTATGATAGTGCCGGGTTAGCCACTTTGGAGAAGAAATGTCCGGTGCTAGAGATTTATAAGACCGATGGGAAAATCAATGCGCTGGAGAATCTGACTCAGGATTTCACTTCAAAGGGAGAGGGTGTTGGAATCGCCCACACGCGTTGGGCAACCCATGGTAAACCTAGTGCCACCAACGCCCACCCACATGTTTATGCAGGTAGTGCGATTGTGCATAATGGGATTATTGAAAATTACGCCACCCTCAAAGAAAAATTGCAAAAAAAGGGGCATGTTTTTAGTAGTCAAACCGATAGTGAGATCATCGCCCATTTATTTGAAGCCCAATTGCAAGCCCAGAACCTGCAAAGTGCACCCACCAAAGAACAGGCTTTACAAGCCTTCCAAAAAACTATCGCCCAGCTAGAGGGGGCATATGCGATTTTGCTCATCAACACCCATTTTCCCACTTGTATTTTTTATGCCAAAGAGCGATCGCCCTTGCTCATAGCTCTTGCCAAACAAGGTATCTTTTTTGCCAGCGCGCCCAGTGCCCTAAGCCAAGCTAGCCAGATGGTGCGCCTAGAGGATGGGTCTATAGGCGTGCTGGATTTGCACACGCCCTTTAAGCTGGAGGATTTAGGTACGCCTTCTGCCGTGATCCAAGATAGCACACAGAGCGATTTAGAGGGCTTCCAGACACTTATGCAAAAAGAGATTTATGAGCAATATAAAGTGCTCACATTGCTAGGACGAATCAAAGCCCAACGGGTGCATTTAGAACTCCCCAAAGGATTTTTAGAGAATCTATCGTGTTTGAGTGTAGTTGCATGCGGATCGAGCTACCATGCGGGTTTGGTGGGCAAATACTTGATTGAAGACCTAGCCCAGCTTAAAGTGCAGGTTGAATTAGCCAGTGAATACCGCTATGCCCACTTTGCCACCCAAGCCAAAGAACTTCTGATCGCCATTTCTCAAAGTGGGGAGAGTGCGGATACCCTAGAGGCTTTAAAGTTGGCTAAAAGTTTGGGCCTAAACACGCTTGCCATTTGTAACACGCAAAATTCCACCATGAGTGCTTTAGCGCATGCCACCCTTTTAACCCATGCGGGTTTGGAACGCAGTGTAGCCTCCACAAAAGCCGTTGTGAGTCAAATTTTAACGCTGTGGCTCTTGGCCCTAGAGTTAGGGCACAAGCGATTGTCCAAGCAAGCCTTGCAAGAGCAAATCCAAGCCCTGCATGCGAGCATGCAAGCAATCCAAGATGCCCTAGAATTGCACCCCCAAATCCAAATTTTAAGCGCGCAGATTTTAAAGCAAAACCCCAAGGGGTATTTTTTCATGGGTAGGGGGGTGTTTTACCCCCTAGCCCTAGAGGGTGCGCTCAAGCTCAAGGAATTAGCCTATGTGCATGCGCAAGGTTATGCCAGTGCAGAGATGAAACATGGACCCATTGCCCTAGCCGATTGCAGTTTATTGAGCATCGCCCTTTTGCCCCAAAATCTCCTCTTCTCCAAGAATCTAAGCAATGTTGAGGAGTTACGCGCCCGCGACGGACTCATCTTTGCCATTAGCCCCACGCCTATTGATAACGCCACCTTCCAAATCCAAACCAAGCCCTACCCACACTACATGCCTGAATTTTTTAGCATGCTCGTGGTCTTGCAACTCTTTGCGCTAGAGATGGCGCAACTCAAGGGATTAGATGTGGATAAACCCCGCAATCTAGCCAAAAGCGTTACGGTGGAATGAGTTTGAAATCCTCTTTATACGGACTCCCTTTAGAGGAACTCAAAAGTTATTGTGCCCAACACAATTTCAAGCCCTTTGTGGCTAAACAAATCTTTAGTTGGCTTTACCAACGCTATGTCTCTAGTTTTGAGGCGATGCACAATCTCCCCAAGGGCTTTAGACAACAAGCCATGCAAGATTTTGATCTAGGCACGCTAGAGGCAGTTGCTCATGAGTGCAGTGCCGATCAAAGCCAAAAATACTTGTTTAAAACCCCCGATGATCACACCTTTGAGAGTGTCTTTATGGTGATGAAAGACAAACAATTTGGTGGTCATGGGCAATTAATCGCCCAAGAAAAGCTGACCTTTTGTTTGAGTTGCCAAATTGGTTGCAAGGTGGGCTGTGTGTTTTGCGCAACCGCTAAGGGGGGCTTTGTGCGTAATTTATCAGCCACTGAGATCGTGCAACAAGTGGTGTATCTCAAACGCGATCACAATTTAGAACCCACGAAGGGGATTAATTTAGTCTTTATGGGCATGGGCGAACCCTTGCATAATTTTGAACAAGTCGTGCGCGCCATCCAGATTTTAAGTGATCCAGCAGGACTAAATATTGCCCCTAGACGCATCACCATCTCCACAAGCGGGGTTACACCGCTCATTGATGCGTTGGGCGCGCTCAATTTGGGCGTGCAATTGGCGATCTCTTTGCATGCGGTCAATGATATTTTACGCTCCAAATTAATGCCTATTAATAAAACCTATAACATCCAAGCCTTGATTGATGCCATCAGGCGTTTTCCTTTAGACACCCGCAAACGCATCATGTTTGAATATCTCGTTTTAAAAGATCTTAACGATGGCTTAGAGCATGCTAGGGCGTTGTTAAAATTGCTCAATGGACTGAGAGCTAAGGTCAATCTCATCCCCTATAATCCCATGCCAAATAGCCCCTTTGAGCGTCCCGATCCAGAAAAAGTGCAAGCTTTTGCGGACTTTTTGAATCAAAAGGGTTTGCTTTGCACAATCCGCATCTCTAAGGGGCTAGACATCAGTGCGGCTTGCGGGCAACTGCGTGAAAAACGGCTTAAGGAGCATGGATAAAATATTGGCAACGATAAAAGCGTTCGCCCAGTTTCGGATCGGTTAAAAGTGCATGCAAGCCATCGCGTTTCAAGGGCTTGGCATTGCCCAGTTGCTTATAAAGTAATTTTTCTCTGCGTGTATTGATATGGGGGGCTAGGCGTTTGAAAAAGGGGCTTTTTAGCAAGGCTTGTTTTTCTGGGTAGGTGTTGCAAGCACTCACTAGATCTTGCAAGAGGATTAAAACCCGCGCTTTTTTTTGGTTGATGGTAGCATAATGTTTGTTGAGCACGCTAAAGTAGTGGTTTTGCAAGCGGATACAGCGTTTTTGCTCGTCTGTTTTGATTTTAAGCTGGGCTCCTAGTTCATTGAAAAGATCGTTTTTGGCACAGTCGTTTAACTTCGCATGGAAAGTCTCGGGTGTGTTTGCCTTGTCTTTGCGTTTTTGCTCGCTATCTTTAACCTCTTGGAGTAAGTCGCTTCTTTGGATTTCAACCCCATTCACCGCCGTGCCCCTAATGTCTTGGGAAGACAAGCCCACATCTTGTTCGATAGGGTGTCCTGAAGGATCTTCAAACATTGGTGGCTCTAAGCGAGTGTAGTAAAGCACTTCTTGGGATTGGCGATCGCCATTGATGGGATCATCCCCAAATTGGTCTAACTGGTTTTGGTTATCTTGGGAAAGGGAGGAAAAAAACATGGGCAAAAACATCCCCATGCACCCCAAAAACCCCAAAAGAACAAGGCTTAAAAATGCCACATACACCAAACGCATGCCTACCCCAAAAGTTGCTCTAAGTATTTTACCACTAAATCCGCGCTTTGCTTAGCTTTGATTTTTTGGGTGATCACGCGCAAGATCGATCGCTCCTCTAGCATGGTTTGTAGCCGATCGGGACTTTGCCAGAGTTTTAAGAGTTCTAGGGCTTTGCCCACGTAATCCTTAGGGCTAAAGGCGATCACGCTCTGGGCTTCTTGGTGGTAATAGCGTTGGTAATCCTCTAGACTGATGGCATGTGCAACGCAAAGTTCTTGAATGGCAGGCATGTGGGTGCGCACAAAGGCATTAAAATTTTCTTGGCGTGCTTGGGGCGTGCTCTCTGAGAGGGTTAAGACCAGTTTATTTTTAGCACTAAACTCCGCCTTGCTCTCGCCTTGTTGCATGGGGAAAGTATCTAAGAACAAATCGATCACATGCCCATACAAATGTGCATCTACATAGCCCACAAATTTAAAGCGTTCCAACAAAGAGGGCGGGAGACTGTGTTTTTGGATGAGTTGCTCTAATTTTTCTTGGATGGCTTGGTTAGGACCAATCCCGCATGCCAAATACACGCTTTGGGGCACTTGGTGCAGGATTTCTAACACACTGTGCAAAAACTCTAGGCTATCTAGTTTAGTGAGTCGCCCAATTGTACCCAAAATCAGCGCATCGGGATTAGACACATAAAACGAACGGGTTTTTTTAATGAGGTGTTGGCTATAGGCATCTAGAGGGGGGTTATAAAAAAAAGAGAGCATAGGGACAAAAATACCCAGATAGGGCAGATTTGACTCGCTATAAGCCCCTATGGTGGGTGCAATGTGGGTCATATAACCCTCTAGAGTATCCAAGTGATAAGCCTTGTTGCCATGGCTATAGTAAATTTGCACCGCACTGGAACGGGTGGCAAGCAAAAAATCACTGATCCCATAGCCATTATTGGGGCTAATCAAAACACGCACTTGGTGGGCATGGAGCAATTCTTTTAGCCTCAAGGCTTTTTCTAGGTGGCTTTGATAGAAGGCATCGCCTGTTGGGAGGGTGATGAGCTCAATCCCGCCCTCAAAGCTAGCCCACTCGCCCAAATTTTGCAACAACGCGATCGCTTGGGGGTCATTGGGGCTTTTTTCATCATAGTCCATGCTAAAGACCTTGATTTTAAAGCGTGCGCTAAAGGCAGGGTGCTTGGTGAGCATCGCCATTAGCGAACATTCCACCTTGAAGGGTGAGTTTTCCACCAAGCGATCCCGCAAAATACCAATCACAATGGGCGTGCTACGATCCAAGCAATAAGGGTAGCTTTTGGCGTGCGAGGCTAGGTATTGCTGGAAGAGTCGGGGGTAGTGCTTGGAGGCGATCAAAGTGATATGGGTATTAAAATCCTCCCATTGCGCCTCATCACTAAAGGCATTCCCACACACATGGTAGATGAGAAATTGCAAAAATAGGGCATGATCTAGGGCATTTGCCTCCAAAAGAGCCATAAATAAAACTTTGTAAGTTCCATAGAGTCCTAACCATTCTTTAGAGGCGAAAAAATGCGGGACATTCCAAAGCAAATGTAATTGGGCGTTTAAAATGTTGCGTTGGGTCTTGTGATTGTGGGCTAAAAAGTAGGCAGGGTTTAAGAGCTTGTCAAGCACGCATTTAGGTGTGCTAAAGGGGACTTTTAATCTTGTAAAAAGATCGATTATCAAGGCATTGTAGTGGCATAAAAAGGCACTATCTTGCAAACAAAGTTGTTCGGTTAAAAAGTGCAACGCCTCTAATTTTGCCCCGCTCATCAACTTGGCAATGCAAGCCAGCTCAAAAAACATGCGTGTCTCGATTGGGTTGTTGCTAGCTTGCATGGCTTGCTGGGCGAGGCTAAAATAGCGTTCAAAGTCCATATCTAGGGCGATCATATCTGGAATCAACAAGCCCAAATACAAATATTTGATTCCCAACACCTCACCTTTTTTAAACAAGTGGAGGGCTTTAGAAGTGAAAACCTTAAAAATTTCTAGTTGTTTGTCTTGGGGGATGGGTGTATCTAGCAACGCATCTAAACTATTTTCTAAAAAAAATGCGCCCTCGCTCAAGAGCAAATCTTGGTAAAAACGCGCAAAATCTGGCATTATGGCATACTCACTAAGGTGGTGTAAAAAATCATCTGATCGAGGGGATCGACTTGGAGCAAGGCTCTTTTATAAAGGTAGTGATCTTCTATGCTGGCGACTTTGCCGACATAAATTCCCGTGCTAAAGATGTGATCCATGCCACTGGTAAAAACGGGGTCTCCCACTTGGATGGGCGCATAGGCGGGCAAAAAGCTCACATAGGTATTAAACGACTCGCTGGTGATAAAACCATAATAGACTTTCCCGCCATTTTTAACCATCACACTATAGCTAGTCTGCGGATCACCATGCAAGAGTCCCACAAAACGCCCATCTCTTTGCACAGCAATCCCTATGGTGCGGTTAAATGCCACCATGCCCAAAATCTGATCTTTGGGATAGGAGGCTTTGACATCTAAGAGTAACTGGTGGGTATCGCCCAACTTGGCAAAGCCATAAACCCGCGTGAGTGTAAAAAGCGGAGAGGGGATCAAGGCCGACTCTAGGGGGATTGTACAAACATGTGGGTTTTTAGTGGTGTTAGAAAGGAGGGCGGACAGATTTGAGGTGTTGGGCGCATAGGTCTTTTGGAGATTTTCTAAATTGTCAATCGCCACCATTAGAGCTTTGTTTTTGCTGATGAGGTCAGCATAGGCCAATTTGAGATCGCGATAATCTTGTAGTTGTTGCTGGTAATCCTCAATCATTTGGGCTTGCTGGAAGTGCTTTTGGTAGCCCAAAACAAAATAATCTTTGGTGTTTAAAAAAAAGACTTTGATTTTATCGCTTAAATAACTGCTAGAGCCACGGATGTCTAGCAAATACAAGATAGTGAAGAAAACGCCTAAAACTAAAATGCCCCGCTTACCAACCAAACTTGATCCTACAAATCCCCTAGACTGCTCAATAAATCTAAATCTTCAATGGCTTTACTTGTGCCCCTAGCCACCGCTAAAAGTGGTTCTTCGCCCACAAAAACGGGCAACTTGACAATATTGCTCAAATATTTATCTAGCCCACGAATCAAAGCCCCCCCACCTGTGAGCACAACCCCATTTTCCACAATATCCCCAGCCAAGTCGGGCTTAACCTCTTCTAAAACAGATTTTAAGGCGTTGCTGATCTCTTTAATCTGTTCCTTGATCGCCTCTCTAACATCTTCGCTATTGAGCTCAATGGTGTTTAAAATCCCGCTCACTTGATCGCGTCCGCTGACTTCCATTTTTAAAGGGGGATCTAGTTCAATGGCGGACCCAATGGCGATTTTAATTTCCTCGCCCGTGCGCTCCCCGATCTGCAAGTTGTAGGTTTTGCGGACATAATCTACAATGCTAGCATCTAACTTATTACCCGCCACACGGATACTCTTACTCACCACCAACCCCCCAAGACTAATCACCCCAATTTCTGTTGTGCCCCCGCCAATGTCCACAATCAAGCTCCCTTGTGGGTCTTTAACCGGCAAGCCCGCCCCAATGGCTGCAGCCATGGGCTCCTCAATCAAAAACACCTCTCTAGCTCCCGCACTCATTGCACTCTCTTTAACCGCCTTGCGCTCCACGCTGGTTAGCCCATAGGGCACGCATACCATGATTCGGGGGCGGATCAAGGATTTGCGTTTGTGGGCTTTTTCAATAAAATAACGAATCATTTTCTCGGTGATGTCAAAATCAGCAATCACCCCATCTTTCATGGGGCGAATGGCTTGCACGCCAGCAGGCGTTTTGCCAATCATCTCCTTAGCCTCGCTCCCCACCGCTAACACCTCTTCCATGCGGTCGTATTTGTTGAGTTTGACGGCGACAATGGAAGGCTCGTTGATGATGATACCCTGTCCCTTGACAGATACCACGGTATTAGCCGTGCCTAAGTCAATCGCTACATCGTGAGAAAAGACACCGATTATTTTATCTAGGATCATGAAACTCTTTCTTTTGGATTTTAAGAGGGCATCAACAAGGGCTTATTTTTTTTGATCAACAAGGGCTTTTCCTGCTTGAGCACGCACTCTTTAGTGATGATAACCTGATAGTCCTTGAGACTGGGCAGATCAAATCTAACATCTAAAGTGAGATCCTCCATGATGGCTCTTAAGCCTCTAGCCCCGACTTTGCGTTTGATGGCTAAATTGGCAATCTCTTCTACAGCATCTTCTTCAAACACCAATTCCACATCGTCCATTTTAAACAGCTCTTGGTATTGTTTGATGAGGGCGTTTTTGGGTTTTTGCAAAATATCGATCATCGCCTCTTTGGAAATGGGTTTGAGTGCGGAGATCACGGGCAAACGCCCAATTAGCTCGGGGATCAAACCATAGGAGATCAAGTCTTCTGGTTCTACAAGGTGCAAAATATCCTCAAGTTGTTCTTTGGTCTTTTTTTCGCTCCCAAAGCCTAAGACATTGCTATGCACGCGTCTTTTAATGATGTCAATGATCCCATCAAATGCCCCGCCACAGATGAATAAAATATTGGTCGTATCAATTTGCACAAAATTTTCATTAGGGTGTTTGCGCCCGCCTCTAGGGCTCACATTCACCACCGCCCCCTCAATGATCTTTAAAAGAGCTTGTTGCACGCCTTCCCCAGACACATCGCGCGTGATGGAGCGATTCTCTGAGAGTCGGGCGATCTTGTCAATCTCATCAATAAAGACGATCCCGCGTTGGGCGCGCTCTACATCCCCATCGCTAGCCTGTAACAAGCGCGTAAGGATATTCTCCACATCCTCGCCCACATAACCTGCCTCAGTTAGGCTAGTCGCATCGCTAATGGCAATGGGCACATTTAAAAAGCGCGCTAGGGTTTGTGCCATCAAGGTTTTACCACTCCCCGTGGGTCCTACTAAGAGGATATTAGATTTGGAAATCTCCACCTCTAGGGCGGTGCTTTCCGTGTGCTTTTCTTGGTAATTGAGCCGTTTGTAGTGATCATAGACGGCAACGCTTAAAACCCTCTTAGCCTCCTCTTGCCCGATCACATAGTTATCTAGTGCTTCTTTGAGCGTGCTAGGGGAGGGGATCAAAGCCATGGAGGGGGTTTTGCTTGGGGGGAGCATGCCCCCAATGTGATCGAATTTGCGCGTGTGCAGAGTGGGCAATTCTGCGTGGAGTTCCTTATAAAGATATTCTACACAATATTCACAAATGTGGGTGTCTTTGCCAGATTTGCGCGAAGAAAAAACCAAGCGACGGTGGTGGTGCAAGGTGCTTTCGGGCTTATTGCAAAAACTACAATAACGGGTATTCATGTTGCCTCCTCATCTTGGAAGTATCCCTCTTTAATGGCAATGCCCCGATTGCTTTGCAAAACAAAATTACAAATCTCTTGGGCATGTGGGTTATCTGGGTATTGCTCTAAAATTTTAAGCGCATTGTTGCGGATCGAAGTATCTTTGAGATCAAAGAGTTTTTTATAAAGGACGCTGATAAAGTCAATCTCGCTTCTTTCTAAGAGTTTGCGCATGCGGTATCTGTTTAGCCCTCTAATGAACGCTCGGTTGCCCTCAGCATTGCAATAAGGGGGGACATCTCTACCCAAAGCACTCGCCCCAGCGACCATGCACCCTTTAGCGATCCTTGTGAATTGGTGGATTGCAGTCAATCCGCCAATATTGACATGATCGCCAATCTCAATATGCCCGGCTAAGGTTACCCCATTAGCCAAGATGCAATGATCCCCGATTTTGCAATCATGGGCAACATGCACATAAGCCATCAGTAAATTATGGTTGCCAATAATGGTTTGATTCCCCCCACCCTTAGTGCCCGGGTTAATCATGCAATACTCACGGATCAAATTATGCTCCCCAATAATGAGCTTAGAGGATTCGCCCTCGTATTTTAAATCTTGGGGGATTGTGCCTAAAGTGGCGTAAGGAAAAATAGTGGTGTGTGCTTTGATCGTGGTGATCCCTAGCAAAGTAACATTGTTGTAAAGTTCCACTCCCTCCTCTAGCACCACATCGGGTCCAATGACACAAAAATGCCCGATCTTAGCCGTGCTATGGATTTGCGCGCGCGGATCCACAATGGCACTAGGAGCGATATTCATGCCTTTTCCTCCTTGCGATCCACAATCATTGCTTTAAGTTCAGCTTCAGCGACAACTTTGTCCCCCACTTTGGACACGCCCGCTACCTGCCAAATCATGCCCTTGTGTTTTTGGACTGTCAAATGATAATGTAATTGATCCCCCGGGATCACCGGATTTCTAAACTTAACCCGATCAATAGTCATGAAATAGACGATTTTGGTACTAGCTACACCCGGATCAAATCCAAAGAGGCTAATAAAAGCCAGTAACCCTCCTGCTTGCGCCATGCCCTCCACAATCAGCACACCCGGATAAATGGGTTTGCCCGGGAAATGCCCCACGAACACCTCTTCGTTATAGGTGATATTCTTATATGCATGCACATCTTTAAAAGTCTCCAAGTGCACCACCCGATCCACCAACAAAAACGGGTAGCGGTGTGGGAGAATTTGACTGATCGCATGGATGTCAAAATCAAAGACAGAACCCTCTTGCATCTCCAACCCTTTTTTATTTTTCAGCACCACTTCAAATGTAAATAGCCCCCGATCCTAACATACCTAAGTTTAAAACCCAATGAGACTAACGCGCACGCATTTGGGGGTATTTGAACTCTACACGCCCCAAGCCTAAAATATGCCCACGCATGGCATCGTGTAAGTGGTTAATAAAAAAAGGAGGTTTTAGATCCAAATGCGCCACATCGAGGGCATAGACTTGAATTAAATAATGGTGATCGCGATCGGGGGGCATGGGTCCAATATAGTCGCTATTGTCTAGGTTGGAAGCCTGCTTTTGCTCTGGACTTAAAGAGGAGCGCCAATAGCCCTCTGTGAGCGAATTGATCCCTTGTAAAATGTTTTTGTCCTCTTTGGAAGCATTTTCAGGCAATTCAGTGCTCATAATGTTGCCCACCACCCAATGGATGAAGGGTTTGCCCATCACCGCGCTGGCATCATAATCCACGATCTCTAGGGCATAGCTCTTAGCTCCGGGCACTTTCTCCCAGCTAATTTTAGGGGATCGCTTGGGTAAGCCACGATCTAAAAACGCTACCTCTGCATTCCCCCCAAACTTAAGGTCCAAAAACCCCCGATCATCTGTTTTGATAAAAACTTTAAAAACCTGCATGTGTTCTCCTTGACTAAATTGGACTGAGCCTAACATTAAAATCCCAATAAAGAGTAGCCACCCCGCCCTAACTCGCGTTTTCAACACTAGGCTAATTGCTCTTTAAGCACTTGGGCGACATCAAAACCCGCATTCAGTCCGATCCCAATACTCGCCCCCGATTTATAAACGATGTCCCCTACGATGTACAGATGCTCGATATTGCTTTGGTGTTTATCATCCACAATGGGCAAGTTGGACGCATTTAAGGATACTTGGCATTTTCTCAAAAACTCCAAAGGCGTAGAACCCCCAATGGCAAATAAAATCCGATCATAGACTCCATGCGATCCGTCATTAAAATTCACTTGGATACGCCCCTCCAAAGCCTCTAGACCTTCAATATCCACGCCCAATTTTTGTTTGAGATTATGCGCAAAAGCCTCTTCTAGAGCACTTAAATTTTCCGCATTCACACGGCTAAAAGTCTTTTGCCTGTAATTTAAAGTGGTGTGGTTAGTGTTGGCTAGAGCAATGGCGTATTCCACGGCTGAATTGCCCCCACCCACCACCAACAATTCCTCCCGCTCCTTGCAATCATTGATCGTATAAACCACTTGGCGCATCACCCCCACTGGAATGGGATAAGAGGGGCGATTGGGTTGCCCCATTTTACCAATGGCGATCACCACAGCGCGCGCCTGCAAGATTTCATTGTTGCCCGTTACGACCTCAAAGAGATCGCCTTTTTTTTGCACGCTTTCAATGCCGCATTTGTAACGCACCTCTGTTTGGTGCTCCTCTAATGCCTTTTCAAAAACCGCTAAAGCCCCCTCTTTGTCCGTATCCACAAAGGGGATATGCCCCCTAATATCCACAACTTGCTTGCGGTAATCTTTATCCACCCTCTTATGCGCTTTGTAGTATTTGCGCAACATGCCACAACATTGTTCCTCTTTTTCGCACAACAAAACTTTATGGATTCCATTCAACTGGCACTCTACAGCGGTGGCAATCCCGCTAGGTCCTGCCCCCACGACCAACACATCGTAAATTGTAGTCATATTACCCTTTCTTTTTCTTCAATTCCTCTTCTTGTTTGGCAAGGTTAAGATCATCTGGACCATCGTACAAAAGCGACTCTAACATTTTTTTCTCATCGCTAAATTGCTTGCCCTTCAAACCCCACAAGAAAATGAGCAAGCCCACCAACCCCAAGATCAAGGACACAAAGAGCATTAAAAAAAGAGTATTGGTATGCACTAGCTCTCCAAACTTTTGAGCGCAACTTGGCACAACTCTTGGGCTAGGGCTTGGATTTCTTGTGCCCCCCATTCTGCTTGATCTTTTTTGCTAATACTCAAAGACGCATGGTCTTTTTTGCCCCCACCCTTTGTCGTGTAGCCCAAACTCTGCACATGCGTTTTTAAAACCTCTAGCAAAGCTAGCATGTCATGAGCCCCCACGCTTTTAAGCACCACATCTAGCGCATGTTTTTGGGCGTTATGGTGCTTAAAAATCGCCACCAGGGGCTCTTGATTTTTTTTATACTGATCCACAAAGGCAAAGAAAGTGTTCAAATCTTGTTTTTGTGCCAACAACACTGCTAGTTGGAGCTTTTTATGGGCAATGGGATAGAGCTTGAGGGCTTCTAGGCAAGCATTCGCCCCTTTGGATTTTGTCCCTTGCTGTTCTTTTTGCTCCAAGGCTTTTAGCAGATCGGGGTTTTTAAGCCTTTGGCGCGCTTCTTTGAGCACGGCACGCTCCTTAGCCACAAAGTCATAATAAGCCTTCCCACATACCGCCTCCAAACGGCGCACTCCAGCACTCACGCTCGCACTTTTGATTACCGCAAAGCCCCCAATATGCGCACTATTACTCACATGCACCCCCCCGCATGCCTCCAAGCTCCCGGCGATCTCCACCACACGCACCTGTTCTAAATACTTATCCTCAAAGAGCATCACCGCCCCACTGCTCTTAGCACACTCAGCCCCCATACTCTCTATAGCGGTGCTTGCCCCCGCACAGATTTTATCATTCACAAAAGCTTCAATTTGGGCAATCTCGGTGTCCTCCAAGTTACGATAAAAGCTAAAATCAAAGCGCAAGCGGTGGGGCTCAATGTGGCTACCCTTCTGCTGGATTTGGGCGTTTTTATGTTCCTGTCTAGCCACAGCCCCTAAAATCTCTCTTAGGGCAAGGTGTAAAAGGTGGGTCGCGCTATGGTGTTTGGCAATCTCAGCGCGATCAAAGACTTGGGCGATCACTTCATCGCCCACCTCCAGGCTAGCCCTAGACTCAAGTTCGATTAAGCTGGCATTGATTCCCCCCACCTTTTGGGTATCCAAAACCTGAGCCAACAAAACATGGTTGGTATCCAAGATTGCCCCCCTATCCCCAATAGGCCCGCCCCCTTGCGCATAAAAAGGGGTTCTATCCAACACAACATATGCTTTGCGATCCACACCCATGTAGAGTGCCACAACCTTAGCACGCACCTCATCATAGTCATAGCCCACAAATTCATTGGGCTCAAGTGCACTTAAATCCAACGCCTTTAAACCATCTTTGGCATTTGTTTGCTTAAAACTATGCATGGAGCGTTGTTTTTGCTCTTGCATACAAGCTTGGTATTCTGCCATATCGACATGCATTTGCTTATCGCGCAACATGTCCATAGTTAAATCTAGGGGGAAGCCATAGGTGTCATAGAGTTTAAAAGCCACCGCCCCGCTAAAGCTCGACCCGCTACACTCTTGCAAGGCACTTTCAAATAAATGCATGCCCTTATTGAGCGTGGCTAAGAACAATTCTTCTTCAACACGGCATTCGGCTTGGATACTCTCTTGGTGCTCTTTGAGTAACGGATAATCAGGCATAGAATCGCACAAATCCCCTAAAATCTTATGGAAAAAGGGCGTATCCAATTCCTTGCCCTTACTAAGTTCCAACAAATACCCATGCCTGAGTGCCCGCCTCAAAATGCGTCTGAGGACATACCCCCGCCCCGTGTTTTCAAAATAAACCCCCATCGCCAGCAAAAACGCCACGCTCCTAGCGTGATCGGCTAGCACCCTAAAGGATTCCAAATGGTCGTTATAGTTGAGATCAAATACATTGGCAATGCTAGCCATCAAGGGCTTGAAGAGTGAGCTATCAAAGTTATTATGCACGCCTTCTAAAAGAGCCTGCACACGTTCCAAACCCATGCCCGTATCAATGCAAGGCTGGCTTAATGGGTTTAAGACCCCCTGTTCGGAGCGATCATATTGCATAAAAACCAAGTTCCAAATTTCTAAAAAGCGATCCCCCTCACCCCCAAAATAATCCTCGCTAGAGTGGAAATAACGATCCCCCTGATCAATATAAATCTCACTGCAATACCCACAAGGCCCCGTATCCGCCATTTGCCAAAAATTATCCTTATCGCCCATTTTTTTAATGTGATCGGGGCGGACAAATTTTTGCCAAAGTTCATAGGCTTGTGTGTCCTTTTCATGCACACTGACATAAATATCTTGTTGCTTAAAACCCAACTTTTGGACAAAAGAAAAAGCATAGGCGATGGCTTCCTCTTTGAAGTAGTCAAAGAAGGAAAAATTACCTAACATCTCAAACAAAGTATGGTGGCGGTTGGTATATCCCACATTCTCTAAGTCGTTGTGCTTGCCCCCCGCGCGCATGCACAGCTGGGCACTGGTGGCGCGCTTGGTAAAAGGCTTGGTTTTGCCCAAAAAAATATCTTTGAATTGCACCATGCCCGCATTGGTGAAGAGCAAAGAAGAATCCACAGGCACGAGGCTAGAACTTGGCACCTCCATGTGATCGAGATGCTTGAAATGATCTAAAAAAGCTCTCTTGATCTCCATTACTTCCCATATTGCTTAAAATAAGGGCGATTTTAGCCCAAAAAAACTTAGTTTCAGCATAAGGTCGTAACCTTGACCCCGTTTTGGTGCTTTTGGTAGGCCTACATTTGTTCCAAACCCAACCACGCTTTGGCTTGGGCTTTAAGCATAACCACATCTCCACTGGCAAAAAAGCGCACTTTGGGAGGGTTAGACAAGGGGCTTAGGTGGTGGTGCTCTTGCAAATGCCGCACGATGGCATTCCCGGAATGTACAAACTTACAAGCGTGCTTAAAATAGTGGGTAAAGTAGCCTTGCAAACTAGAGATGATCAAGGGAAAATGCGTGCAACCCAGCACCACCACATCGGGGGCATTTTGGAGATCTTGAAAATAATGGTGCATGCAAGCCTCCAGCAAAGGACCTTGCAAAATTCCCTCTTCAATCAAGGGGACAAAAAGCCCAGTGGCTAGGCTTTTAATAGAGGTATAGCCCTGTGTTTTGAGTTCTCTTTCATAGCGTCCTGAGCTAATGGTTGCGTTGGTGCCTAGAACTAAAATAGACGCATTTTTGGGTGTGTCCTGTGTAATAGCCAGTACCCCGGGCTCAATCACACCCACAATGGGCATGTCTGTACGCGCGCGCATAGCCGGCAGTGCCCACGCACTCACGGTGTTACACGCCACGATTAACAAATCGATTTGGTGGGGCTTGAAAAAGTCCAATGCCTCTAGGGAAAAGCGTTCAATTGTGATCTGATCCTTAGGGCCATAGGGCACGCGGGCGGTGTCGCCATAGTAGATCACCTCTGCAAATAAGCGCGCCTCCAGCACGCTTTTAAGCACGCTCAAGCCCCCAATACCGCTATCAAAAACCCCCACACGCATCAGGTGTTTTCATGCATCAGATTCAAAAACTCTTGGTTATCCTTGGTGGTTTGCATTTTAGAGTAAATAAAATTGAGGGCTTCCACATCGTCCATTTGTTGCATGACATTGCGCAACACCCAAACCTTGGTGAGTTTGTCCTTGCCCAGCAAGATATTATCTTTACGGGTGCCGGATTTAAGCACATCAAAGGCGGGGTAAATGCGCCGATCGGAGATACTGCGTGCGAGCACGATCTCGCTATTGCCTGTGCCTTTAAATTCCTCAAAGATCACCTCATCCATGCGCGATCCGGTTTCAATCAGGGCGGTAGCAATGATGGTTAAGCTCCCCCCCTCCTCAATGTTGCGTGCGGCTCCAAAAAAACGCTTGGGCTTGTGTAGCGCATTAGCATCCACGCCTCCGGTGAGCACCTTGCCACTAGAGGGCGTTACGGCATTGTAAGCACGGGCTAGGCGGGTGATAGAATCTAACAAGATCACCACATCCTTACCCATTTCTACGCGCCTTTTAGCCCGCTCTAGCACCAACTCAGCAATACGGATATGGTTAGTGGAGGGCAGATCGAAAGTGGAGCTAAAAACCTGCCCGCGCACGCTCCTTTGCATGTCGGTCACTTCCTCAGGACGTTCATCCACCAATAAAACAATCAATTCCACTTCGGGGTGGTTGGAGGTGATCCCATGGGCTAATTCTTTCATCAATTCGGTCTTGCCCGTGCGGGGTGGGGCGACAATAAGCGCGCGTTGTCCCTTGCCAATGGGGCTAAAGAGATCGAGCATGCGTCCGGTTACTTTGATAGGCTCGTATTCCAATTTGATTTGTTCGGTGGGGAAAAGCGGGGTGAGATTATCAAACAGCGGGCGGTTACGGATTTCATCTAGGGGCAAGTAATTGACCGCTTCAATTTTAAGCAGGGCGTAATATTTTTCCTGATCTTTTGGTGGCCGCACCTGCCCGGTTACCACATCGCCATTTCTAAGCGCAAAACGCTTGATTTGGGAATGACTCACATAAGTATCATTTTGGTTATCTGAAAAACTCCCATCCATCCCTCTCAAAAAGCCATAGCCTTCATTGGCGGTTTCTAAAATTCCGGTAAAAAGAATATACCCGCCCTGACTCACTTGATTTTTGAGGATTTCAAACATCAAATCTTGCCGTTTGAACTCTTGGGGGTTTTCCACCTTTAATTCATTGGCAATCTCTAGGAGTTTTTCGGTGGGCTGGGCACGCAACTCCTCGATGCGATACCCGCTCACAGGGGTGTGTGTCTTTTGCTTGTGGTGCTCTTGCGCCATTAATATCCTTAACTTACATTGGTTTTGCGTTTTGACAGACTGGCAACGCTATTAAATCGGTTAAGAGGAAAACAGGTATGCCCAAATTCTAGTGAAAAAATGGGCAAAAGTCAAGGACTGGCTAGACCTTAGCCATCACTAATTTACGCTTCAAGCCCGCTAGCAAAATTAAGATAAAGGTCGAGGCCACAAAGGGATAGAGAAAACCAGGGATGGGTAAAGGATCGCCAGCAGCATAGCTGTGCATGCCAGAGAGGTAGTAATTCACCCCAAAATAAGTCATCAAAATGGAGTAAAAGCCCAACACGCTAGCTGAGGCAAAGACATAGGGCATGAACTCAAAGCGTAAAAAGCGCAAATGCAAGATCACCGCATAGACCGCAATGGAGATGAGTGCCCAAGTCTCTTTAGGGTCCCAGCCCCAATAACGCCCCCAAGATTCATTAGCCCACACACCCCCCAAAAAGTTACCCACAGTGAGCATGAAAAGCCCTAAGATCATGCCCATCTCATTAATCGCGCTCAAAGAGAGAATGGTTTGATCGATATGGGGGCGTTTTTTGCTCCGCAACACAAATAAAATCAAGGTCAAAAGCCCCAAGATAAAACATAAGCCCAAAAAGCCATAACTAGCCGTGATGATGGACACATGGATATTGAGCCAATAGGATTTGAGCACGGGCACAAGATTGCTAATTTGGGGGTCCATAAAGCCTAAATGCGCGACAAATAACGCCGTGCCTGCTAAAAAGCTAGAGGCACACAAGGCTAAATTGGAACGCAAGATGAGTCCGGCCACCACAGCCGCCCAAGAAATATAGAGCATGGATTCATAGGCATTGCTCCAAGGCGAGTGCCCACTGACATACCACCTTAAGAGCAAGCCTGTACTATGGGCTAGGGCGCATAAGAGCAATAGCCCGTAAAATCCCCAATGCAACCACGCACGCGGTGCCTGGTTTTTGAAAGTCCCCACCAGCACCACGATCAATAACACCACACCCAGCAAAAGATAGGGGATAGTCAGGGAGTTAAAAAAATTGCTATGGTTTAAGAAAATCTCGGAGCTAATGCGGCTGGCGGGCAAATAGAGCTTGCTATGGGCCTTTTGGTAAGCCCCTAGCTCTTTTAAAGTTTGATTGATGCCATCCCATTTATTGTTCTCCACCCCCGCATCAAAGCCCACAAACAGCGCGCGCAAAAAATGCGTGGCTTGCTTGACAAGCTCGGGATCACTGCTCTTGATCGCCTCAGCAGGGGAAAGCCATGCATGAGAAGTTTTCTCGGGGAAAATCTTTAAAATGCTCCCGCTAAAGATCATATAGACTAGGTTAATGCGCTCATCGACTTTGAGCACATCTTTATCAAATTCATCGCGATCCTTGGGGGCTTTTTGGTTGATCTCTTCTACATAGTTTTGCAACTTATACCCATGCGGGCCAAAGACATCTAAAAAGGCAATGCGTCTTTGATTGGCGGGCACGCCCAGCATGGTGCGTAGTCTAGGTGTGGAGGTGTAGATCATTTTGATACTCTTGTAATCATCCGGATAGAGCATCATGCCCAGCATCACTTGGATATTATCCATGCCCTTAAAGCCATCTTGGTGGGTGATTTTGTGGATCAAATCCATGCTCAGGGTGTCTAAAGGCTTGATACGCCCCTCAAAGCCTTGAATCTGCAGGCGTTGGAACTGCCCTAGTTGATCCTTGGAGTGTACTTTAAGATTTTTCATGCGCTGGATAATTTGGGCGTTGATATTAGCCATTTTCTCTTTTTCTAGGCTGAGTTTTCCCATATTATCCAAAGGCGTAGCAACCGATTTACCCCCGTGCATGTCGATCTTGCCCTGCTTGGAGTCATCAGCACGCAAAGTGTGGGAGCTCAGGGCCACTAAAGAGACTAACAAAAACGCGTTGATTTTTTGGGATTTTAAAAAACGGGAGAGCCTTTGGAAACGCCCACTATGGCTAAAGAGCATGAGCAATGCGCCCAAGATCAGCACGGCATAACCCAAGTAAGTTAGATTTTTACCCGGATCCCGATTGACCGATAAAATTGTACCCTTTTCATCGCGATCGTAGGAGGATTGGAAAAAGCGGTATCCGCCATAATCCAAAACATGATTCATAAAAATCCGGTAGGGCATGATGAGTTGATCCTTAGAATCCAAAACTTCAATTTCAGAGGCATAAGAAGAGGGGCTCATCGATCCGGGATAGCGTTCCAATTCAAAGCGTTTGAGCTTGAGCTTGAAGGGCAGTTTTTTTTGGGTTACGCCCCAACTAATGGCGATTTGCACACCCTTAAGGGTGGCTACTACACTTTGACTTTCAATCCCATGCCCACCGATAATCTGATAGACATGGCTCTCCCCATCATAACTTGCCTTGAGTTCTAACAACGCGCGGTTATCTTTCTTGTCAGCACTTTGTTTGAGGACTTTGAGGGGCTCTAACAAAAGGGGTTTATCATAAACCATCACCTCTTGGTTGGAAAGGTGTTTGGAAAAGGGCGAGAGATTGCTTTTAAAGGAAAAATCTAGCGGGGCTTGTCCGGGTTTGTCAATGTGTAAGTTCAAATAAGTTGCGGTAGTGGTGATGGAATTAGAAGTTTGGTTTTCGCGAATATGCATGGTGGCTTCAAAACCAAAAAAACGCGTTATCCCAGCACCCAAGATGATCAACACCAGCGCACTGTGGAAAAAGATACTCACATAACGCCTTCTTTGGAATGCCCTAGAGGTGATCAGCGTGCCAATGATGACCATGAGCAAATACACATGCAGGGCACTAAACCACCAAGTGCCATAAACCACCGCTTGGGCAGCGGGCGTACCATAGTCATTTTCGATAAAGGTTGCCATAGCACAAGCTGTGGCATAAACGATCATCAAGGGAATAGCGATCCAAAAAGAGCCAAAAAAGAAACCAAATATCTGCTTGACTTGCATATCAAATTAAGCTCGGGATTTTTTCAAAATGTAGTCGCGTAATTTTTCAACAAAAACCTTATCATCTGTGATGCCCTTATATAGGCCATTGCCAATAAACTCCAAAACCGCCAAGAATTGCTTAGAGGGCATATAACCGGGGAGCTCGTAAATGGTTTGGCCATTGGAATCGGCTAAAACAATGGTGGGTGTGGAGCTTACATCATAGACTTGGGCAAGCTGGGAGGTGGAGAGGACGACATTTCTAGGCTTTTTCTTGGTGCCGATCTTAAACTCGTGCATTTTGGTGTAGCTAATGTTAATGTAGTAGGCACTATAGTGCTGTTTGATAAAGCTTTTCAGGTCTTGGCGTTGTTTGATATCTTTTTTGAGCAATTCGCAATAAGCACACCCATTTTTCCCAAAGACTAAGAGCATGTATTTGCCATTGGGGGTGATGGTCTTGGTATCTAAAAAGACATCTTCTAAGCCGGCGTAACTTTGTTTGTCTAAATTGTTGGCATCTTCTTGCGCGCTTTTAGGGGAGATCGCCCCTGAGCTGATCATGGATTCATCGATCTTGTCATCACTGCTGGCAAAAGCCACATGGGCAAAAAGAGCTAATAAGAGAGCATAAAGACCACTTTTTTTCATCAATCTTCCTTGTTTTTTCATTCATTGTAGCTTTTTGTGCTAATTATTCGCTTAGAGAAAGTGTTTTGCGATCGCCATACTGAATCAAATCTAAAATGGCATTTGCAAAAGCCAAATTAGCATTCAAGCATGGGCAAACCAAAAACTTGGGCACGGCTAGGCGCATCGCCTCCCATTTGTATTGGATGTGTAATTCGTAGATGGTTTCGGAATTATCAATGCTAAAAGCAAGGGGGT
Source organism: Helicobacter mehlei (assembly GCF_007280785.1). Classification (NCBI taxonomy): domain Bacteria; kingdom Pseudomonadati; phylum Campylobacterota; class Epsilonproteobacteria; order Campylobacterales; family Helicobacteraceae; genus Helicobacter; species Helicobacter mehlei. The sequence goes on along the minus strand of NZ_VKGC01000004.1, from coordinate 4,454 downwards.
AGATGAGGATTTTGTTTTTGCGGTGGTGCTCAATCATTTCTAGAGTGCTGGGTTCTAACCACTTTAAAGGACCTAGCTTGGATTGGTAAGATAATTCAATGGCTTTAAAGCCAAAGGGGATCAAGGCGCGCTTGAGCAAACTCACATGGTGGCGGCATTCGGCTTCATAAGGATCGCCCTCCTCAACCATACGTACGGGCAAGCCATGCACAGAGAAAACCAACACAAATTCTTGGGGGTTATGGCCTTGCATGGTTTCTGCAATGCTGGCTAAAATGGCTTGGTTATAAAGATTGTGGGTATAAAAGCGATCAATGCTAGAGAGAGTGGGCGTGTAGTTGAGGTTTTTAAGGGCTTGCAGGGCATCTTGCATGGAAGATAGGGTCGTGGTGGTGGAATATTGGGGATACATGGAAAAAAGCAAAATGGAGTGGAAACCCTGTTGTTGCAACTCAGCAAAGACCATGGGTGCAAAAGGCGGTGTGTAGCGCATCGCATAGGTGTAGTGCCGCGTGGGGTCTAGCTCCCTTAGCTCTTGGACGAGCTGGGCACTCAGCTCGTTAATGGGGGATTTGCCCCCGATGTTTTTATAAATGTCTTTGGACTTGTTTAAACGGCTCTGGATAATGATTTTAGCTAGGATTTTGCGCCAAAAATGGCTCTTAATGGGCAAGATACATGGATCGTTAAACATATTTGTTAAAAACACTTCAACCTCATAGAGATTGTTGGGTCCGCCCATGTTCAACAGCACAACAGCTTCAGTCATCATCACAGCCTATCAATTATGCATTATGGATTTATTATTATACTAATTATGCCATAAGTTCTGGGTAGTTCTTAGGATAACCAAAGCCACTAATTAGGTTTAGTGGTCAAAATTTGCCAACTCCATGCCAATAGGGTCGCTCTTTAAGTTTCACATGGTAAAATCCATCCAATTTATTAACAGTCTTTTGTTTTTATTACTAGACATTGAGTTTTTAACCGTTTTTGTATCAAAAGTGTGCATTTTTGATTTACGCCTTCTTCTGTTTTTTAAATTTTGTGTGAAATTTTTAAGGAGTTTATGTTGCATAAAAAATTTCTACTGGCGTTAAGCACTAGCTTGGTTTGCTCTGAGTCTTTGCTCGCCAAGGAAGATAAAACCTACACCTTGGGCAAGGTTTCCACAGCGGGGCAAAAAGACAGGACAGATTATTCTGGGCAGGTTAATTTGGGCTATAGCGGGCTTACTGCCCCTAAGAGTTGGCAAGATGAGGAAGTTAAAAAATACACCGGTAGCCGCACGGTGATCTCCAATAAAGCTCTCACCCAACAAGCCAACCAAAGCATTGAAGAAGCCTTGCAGAATGTGCCCGGCATGCAGGTTAGGAACGTCACCGGTGTGGGGGCCATGCCCACCATCCAAGTGCGTGGCTTTGGGGCGGGGGGCTCAGGGCATAGTAACGCAACTCTTATGCTAGTTAATGGTATCCCTGTGTACATGGCTCCCTATTCCCACATTGAGTTGGACATTTTTCCGGTAACTTTCCAAGCCATCGATCGCATCGATGTGATCAAGGGCGGGGGGAGTGTGCAGTATGGACCTAACACCTATGGGGGTATTGTCAATATCATCACAAAACCCATCCCTAAACGCTGGGAAAACCAAGTGGCTGAGAGAATGACTTTTTGGGCTAAGGCTAGAAATGCGGGTTTTGCTAACACCCATGCGGGCGATTCCTCTTTTGCGGGTTTTAATAGCCCCAATAACAGTAATTCCTCTTTTCTAAAGTCCTTGAGCAACAACTTACTCTACAACACCTATGTTAGAAGTGGGGGGATGATCAATAAGCATTTTGGGGTGCAAGCCCAAGCTAACTGGGTGATGGGGCAGGGCTTTAGGGATAATAGCCCTACTAATATCCAAAACTATTGGTTAGATGGGGTCTATGACATCAATGAAAACAATGGGATCAAGGCCTATTACCAGTACTACAAATTCAACATCGCTCAACCTGGATCGCTCAGCGAGCAAGATTATAAGATCAACCGCTTTGCCAATCTGCGCCCCTTTAATGCCAAAGGTGGGCGATCCCAACGCTTTGGGATCGTGTATGAAAACCGCTTTGGGGATTTGGATAAAGTGGGGGGGACTTTTAGCTTCACCTATTACGGACAGTTCATGACTAGGGACTTCCAAGTGAGTTCCAGTTATAACAGTGCCAACATGGTTACTTGTTATGACGCAACAAGCTGTGCGGCTCAAGGCTTACCCGGCTATACAGCCGCCGTGCCCTATTACGCTACCAATTATGCTGGCTGGACGGAGGTGGAAAACCCTGTGCGCTCTATCAATAACGCCTTTGAGCCTAAAGTAAATTTAGTGGTTAATACCGGCAAGGTTAAACAAACCTTTATTGCCGGCTTGCGCTTCATGACAACAACCTTTTTACAGCGCCAATACTTTAACACCAATGAGTGTGCGACCAAAACTACCGGAGAAGGGGCGGGGGTTTTGTGCGATGGAGCGAATGTGATGAGTGGTTGGCACCCCCATACTAAGCATGGCAAATATCATAACTGGAATAACTGGCGCAACAATTACACGGCCGTTTATTTGAGCGATCGCATTGAAACATGGGATGGGCGTTTTTTCATCGTGCCCGGGTTGCGTTATGCTTTCGTGCAATATAACAATGAGAACGCCTCTAATTGGGCAGCATCATTCACCAAAGCCGATCTAGCCAAAATCAAGCACATGAATAACTGGATGCCCTCGCTCAATATTGGCTTTATCCCTGTGCAAGGTGATCACACTTTGCTTACCTACTTTAACTACCAACGCTCTTTTGTCCCCCCGCAATTAGATGTGTTGAGCTATGGGGGAGCCGAATACTTCACCCAGCACTTTGACAGCGTGGAAGTGGGCGCACGCTACACCTACAAAGACAAGCTTAGCTTTAATGCTGATTTCTTTAGAATTTGGGCGCGTAATTTTGCCACTGGGCAATTTGCTGTCAAGCTTCCTTGCACACTGGGAGCGGGGAATTGTCAGGTGCAACCGGTAAATGGCTATTCTCAAGGCGTGGAATTGGAGATATATTACAGACCCATTAAAGGCTTGCAATTCCATGCCGCCTTTAACTACATTGATACCCGTGTTACCAGTCATTACAGACTGACTGACCTGAATGGCGATATTTTACCCGGGACTAGCTATAACAAACACTTCCCCTTTGTAAGCCCCTATCAATTCATCTTAGATGCGCGCTACACTTATGCCAAAACCACTTTTGGGCTTTCTAGCTACTTTTATAGCCGGGCTTATAGCGGGATTGGCAACAGTGCAGCAGGGGGTTATTATGGGAAGCAATTTTATAGCAATGCCATTAATGGGGGGCAATGCACCGCGTGGTGTATGACCCAACATGAAGGGCTCTTGCCTTGGTATTGGGTGTGGAATGTTGAGGTGAGTCAAATTTTCTGGGAAAGCGGACGGCATAAGATTGTGGGGAGCTTGCAGGTCAATAATCTTTTCAACATGAAGTATTATTTTACTGGGATTGGCTCTAGCCCGGCTGGCTTGCAACCCGGCCCCGGACGCTCGGTTACGGCTTACTTAAACTACACTTTTTAAATCTTGTTTGGGCTCTGCCCGCCCCCAATTTACGAGGCGGTGCTATAATTTTGCCAGACTGGGGGTTTGGATACAAAAGTTCTATATCAAGGTCGCACAAGGGTTTAAAGCTACTTGTTTGCAAATTGGTGTTGGATCGGGTTGTGCTTGTGTTTTGTGAGTTGAGCGTGCGTTTTGAGTGGATGGAACTTTTGATTGATGAGAGCCAAGCAAAACGCCCACACTTTGCCTGGCTTGCTTGGTGTGAGTCCTTATCCTATCCTCTATAGACTTAAACCCAAACCCCGATCACATCTGCCAAAGCGTTTCGCAAAATATGGCAAAAACCCTCATCAAACGTTTTGCACCTCACTTGTTGCAGGTCTGCTTGATCTGAGTGAAGGGTCAGTTACAACACAGTCTAGAGCTGATAGCCATAGCGATCAAGCACCATATCAACCAATAAAATAAAATGGCTCTATCTGTAAAAAGTATTGATTTATAAAAACATTTAACCGCGTGGCTTCTATTTTATTTGATTCTACTAAAATAAATATATGATTTATTTTCTAAGAACAAACAATTATTCTAGCGATTTAGAATAGGGCAGTGATTTGATATAGTTTTCCATAAAATTAAAGTCGGGAGATTCATTTTTAGTGGGCAATTTTAGTCTATGGTTAAAACATTTCCCTCTTCTGTAAAGAAATATAGCCTTTCTAATATTGATACTGGCGTTAGTCTGCTGTGATGGTGTGTTTGACAACAAGGACAGACATAATTCCTAATGTGCAGTGGCTTTTTACCTGTGTTGCTCCCACAAGTAGAGCAGATTTGAGAGCTAGGAAAGTAT
>NZ_VKGC01000049.1:0-1523 GCF_007280785.1 Helicobacter mehlei | reverse complement strand
CAACAACTCTTTTTGTCCCATAGCAAGCCTTCAAGCAAAGATAAAAGGGTGTTTTAACAAAAAATCCTACAGACTGAAGAAAAACGTAAAAAAATTCTTTTAAGGTTTTAAGTAAATCCAGGAGATTTTAAACAAACCCTTAACACCTAAGCAAGAGAGCCTTGAGCCTTGTCTCTAAGACAACGAAGTCTTAAAGGGTTTCTCTAAGAAAGGAGGTGATCCAACCGCAGGTTCACCTACGGTTACCTTGTTACGACTTCACCCCAGTCGCTGTGTGTGCCGTGGGCAGTAGCTACTTTAGCATCCTGACTTAAGGCAAACACAACTCCCATGGTGTGACGGGCGGTGAGTACAAGACCCGGGAACGTATTCACCGCAACATGGCTGATTTGCGATTACTAGCGATTCCAGCTTCATGCAGGCGAGTTGCAGCCTGCAATCCGAACTGAGAGGCGTTTTTAAGATTGGCTCAACCTCGCGGCATTGCATCTCTTTGTGCGCCCCATTGTAGCACGTGTGTAGCCCTAGGCGTAAGGGCCATGATGACTTGACGTCGTCCTCACCTTCCTCCTGCTTACGCAGGCAGTCTTCTTAGAGAGCTCAGCATGACCTGTTAGCAACTAAGAAAGAGGGTTGCGCTCGTTGCGGGACTTAACCCAACATCTCACGACACGAGCTGACGACAGCCGTGCAGCACCTGTTTTCAGGGCTTGGCAAGCCAAGCACTCCGCTATTTCTAGCAGATCCCTTCAATGTCAAGCCTAGGTAAGGTTCTTCGTGTATCTTCGAATTAAACCACATGCTCCACCGCTTGTGCGGGTCCCCGTCTATTCCTTTGAGTTTTAATCTTGCGACCGTACTCCCCAGGCGGGATGCTTAAGGCGTTAGCTGCATTACTGGGAGGACAAAGCCCCCCAACAACTAGCATCCATCGTTTAGGGCGTGGACTACCAGGGTATCTAATCCTGTTTGCTCCCCACGCTTTCGTGCAATCAGCGTCAGTATTGTTCCAGCAGGTCGCCTTCGCAATGAGTATTCCTCTTGATCTCTACGGATTTTACCCCTACACCAAGAATTCCACCTACCTCTCCCACACTCTAGGGTTGTAGTTTCAAATGCAGTTCTATGGTTAAGCCATAGGATTTCACACCTGACTTACAACCCCGCCTACGCACTCTTTACGCCCAGTGATTCCGAGTAACGCTTGCACCCTCCGTATTACCGCGGCTGCTGGCACGGAGTTAGCCGGTGCTTATTCGTCAGATACCGTCATTATCTTCTCTGACAAAAGGAGTTTACAACCCTAAGGCCTTCATCCTCCACGCGGCGTTGCTGCTTCAGGCTTGCGCCCATTGAGCAATATTCCCTACTGCTGCCTCCCGTAGGAGTCTGGACCGTGTCTCAGTTCCAGTGTGTCCGTTCACCCTCTCAGGCCGGATACCCGTCATAGCCTTGGTGAGCCTTTACCTCACCAACAAGCTGATAGGACATAGACCAATCCTTTAGCGATAAATCTTTCCCCC
>NZ_VKGC01000048.1:0-1918 GCF_007280785.1 Helicobacter mehlei | reverse complement strand
CTTTAGCCCTTTGCACCACCTCATAAGTGCTCTTATAGGGCAATAGGGTGGTTTGATTGTTAAGCGGGGGTTTGGTAGGATTGGGTAAAGGAGTTTGTATGCCTGAATCTATCCCCTTACCACCGGTTAAAATCTCTTCTTTTTGGTTTAACACCGAGTCGGGGCGTTTATACGCTATCTCTGCGCCCGGTGAAGAAGGGGTTTTTGAATTTGACTTTAAACGCAAGATGTGGGTTAAGTTTGAATCTGTGTCGGCGTTTAGGCGGTTTAGCGACTTTGCCGAAGTGGATTCGGTAGAGATCACTTCAAATGATGTTAAAAGCTTAATATCAAGGTCTGAATCTTGACCTAAAGCCTTACTTTCTTGTTTGAGTTTTTTTAGTTCCTCCTCGCCTAGCGTGGGGTTAATCTCTTCCTCTCTGATAATAAAATGGTACTTTTCATCTTGCTTCTTTTTAACCGCCCAATTCTTGGGTGTATGGACTTGGATTTCAGCGGGGATATTGTTGTGCTTGAAGTGGATATGAATCCCCTCATAGCCACTGCCCCGATTTTCTTTATACTCGATTGTGTGGGGGATTTGCGCCTCTCTTAGCTTGATGGCAATTTGGGCTAACTGCTCATCTAGCACTTCTCTATCTTTGGCAATAATGGCCCCCCTTAACAAGTCATTCACGCTTTCTATGCGGCCCTGCTTGCGTTCTAACTTGCTCTCAATGCTCCCCACACTCTTGAGCAAATTCCCCGCCTCTAATGTGCTACTAGGCTGGCTTAATCCCTCTAAGAGTTGCTTAAAGCCCTGCTCTTGCTCTTTGGCGGTGGTGTAAAGCTCCCTAGCTTTTGCTGGAATCGCCTCTAAGTTAAGGGGGCTTGTGGTAGAATCTGTCTTGGCGGTTTGTGGTGGCGCATCTAAGTTGGCACTAGGCCGGGGGCTTAGGGAGCCTTCGCTACCTTTGGGTAGTTGTGAGCTCAAACCGCTATCCCTAAAGATGGGGTTATTTTCTAGCTTGCCATTTTCCCTATAGAGTGTTTTTAGCTTCAATTCGTTTTTCTTGGTGCTGATGGTTTCTACCACCACTACATAGCCATTAACCTGCTTGCCACTAATCAAAACCTCTTGGTCGTATTTGTCTGTCTCTATTTTGTAGCGGTCTGCGTGATTGACAACTTGCGGGTAATGCTTAATGTCCTCAATCCCTATGGCGGGCTGTTCGTTTTTAATGTGGTGGATAGAGTTAGGCCCGTGGTGTTTCTCAATATGCTTCAGCGCATCGCCGTTAAATGTAATCTTTACGGGGTGTTTGCTATCAAAGCCTAATTCTTGCATTAAGCCTTTGTCTTGGGGGGCAAAATCCCCAATCCACACTTTAACATTGCGCTTTTTGACTTCCTCTAAAAATTCTTGTGTAATCTCCTCCATATTTGCCCGTCTTAAAGGCTTTTTAGGGTCTAATAGATCATCACTGCTTGGGGGTTTGCCCCCATTACCCCCTTTACCCCCACTATCCCCCAAATGGGGGTTTGGGGATATTCCCCCTCCTCCTGAAGGGGGTGGGTCATCTGGAGGTAACCCCCCCTCTAGCTCTCTAATGAGGGCTTTAGTGGCGTTGTCAAAGTCTTGGCGTTGCACTAGGTGGTTGAGCTGGATTTTAAAGTCCTGCACGCTGGCTGACTTATTTAAAGCCGCTTTGATGTGGTGTCTAAGGGCGGCCGCGCTGACTTTGGTGTTAATGCCTTTGAAAAAGGGGATATGGGGCATAGTCCTAACCATCAAGGCAAAGGAAAACTTGGTGATCTGGTATTGCACAGCACCCCAAACACTGGTGGCAATAGAACTGCCCACTTGCTCACCCGTGGTGCTTTTAAGGGCTTGGGCTAATTTGGCATCTTGATTGAATAGGCGGTTAAAGCCACTGGC
>NZ_VKGC01000047.1:0-1933 GCF_007280785.1 Helicobacter mehlei | reverse complement strand
AACCCCTCAGATTTTAACACCAAAACCACTAAACAAGTGTATTTGCATTTTGTCCCCTCTTCTAAACCAAAGGAAGTGTTTATGATTTTAAAACAAGTGCCCTTACACGCCACCTCTTTTAATGTGCTGTTAGCGCAAAATGTGCAAACCCAAGAGCAAGAAGTGTCTTTATGGGATCCCAAAAGTAGTTTAATGTTGGCTGCCAATGGAGGACTAGTTTTGCCCGATCCAAGAGATTACAAGCAAATCCTAGAGTTGCGTCAGCAAGCAGCAAAGCATAATGACCCCTTGCAAAAGGAGCGTTTTATCGCCACGCATGCCAAAGCTTTTAAAGCATTTATCAAGGCACTGCCTCCAAAAAACACCATCACCCTAGAATCCCCATCCAAGCACCCCGTTAAGGAGGTCTATTACATCTCTAAAGGAGTCCCGTCCAAAGAGATTGTAGCTAAGCTTGAAAAGCTCACCAAAGAGGCAAGGGTGCATGTGGTGTTATTAGGAGGATACCCTAGTGAAGATGTGGAGAATACTCTCTTCTTGGGGGCAGCTCTTTGCCTACAATATTTCCAACAAAACCCGCAACACCTTAGCACCATAGCGCGTTTGCAACAATGCACGCGGTTTTTAGACTCGGATGTGTTGGATAATGAAGCAGAGACTCATACATTGGAACATAAAACTATGGCGCGCATCACGCAAAACATCAGATTGACCCTTAGATTGGGGCTTGCTAAAAATCGCGTTACAGATTCAGATGATCTTGCTTTCTTCTTGCCCCTCTTTTACACACTCCCCAAAAAGGATTAAATATGCGTTTGTTAATGTTACTATGCCTTTGTATGGGTAGTTTGCTTGCTGGTGGGCTTACTAGTGAGGATAATTTACAAGCGTTGTCTAAGTTTTTAGGCACTAACCCCCTTGAAAAAGAGCGCACGAGTTTAAATGCTAAGTTTGATGTGGTGGTTGCCGTGCGCTCTAAAGCATATGACAAATTGTATGTCTTTGTGGTGAGTAAAGATAACAGCCAAGCTTACAGGGCTCAAGATTTCTTAGAGCGCGCCACGCCCCAAGAGAAAACCTATATCCAGCAGAGAATACAAGAGGCGCGCGCCTATGAGAACACGCCCCCTAAGATTAGGGATATGTTAAACAATAAGGTGCCTGAAGGGGATGATGAGGGGGAAGAAAATGAACCCAGAGACATCGCCCTTTTATCTCTAAAACCCTTAGAAGGGACAGATTTTAACATCGCCCAGATCAAGGATTATGCCCAAGCACATCAAGGCGCATTCTATGGTTGGGGTGTGCGCACCACCACTTATAGCACATGGATTTTAGACAAGGGCAACACTTTGGCTATTGAGCTCACTGACCCTTCTGGTGGATTTAAGCAAGCCCGCCAAATGATTAGGCGGAGCATGCAAGAGATGCAAAAGGCTAATGATGCCTACTACCACCGTGATTTTAACGCCCTTTTTGATCTCATTCCGATCTCTCAAATCGTTACGATCCTTTCTCAAAACCCCCAAGCTAAAGACCTCTATGTTGTCTTACCCAGTGCGGTTGATAGCAATATGGAGATTTTTGCTCAAAGCCAGCGCATTGTGGAGGATTTTCCCAATATGCTCAAAAAGGCAAATCTGCATATCATCCTTACTGATGATAGAAACACCGATAACAATGGCGATATCCAAACCTTTAACCAACAAGTCCGTTGCCGCCAAAACAACGCCGCTAAAATTGCCTTGTTCCAAAATTATTTTGCCATTAAGGGCACTTATTATGTCAATCTTGATTGCTCCAGCCCCAAAGAGAAGCACCCAGAACACAAATGGGCTAACTGGCAAGATGCCTTTTTTGGTATGGGAGCTTGTGGTGATAGGGTGGTGGATTACCACCCTGTGCCTTTTATTTATGAATATAGAGGGGGGGA
>NZ_VKGC01000046.1:0-2032 GCF_007280785.1 Helicobacter mehlei | reverse complement strand
GGCGCAGATGGGGGGAAATCAGGGAATGGGGGTGGAGATGGGGAACTTATTAGCCAAACCACGCCCACACGCAAAGCCACCAAGGAGGACTTAACAGAGGAATTTTTAGAGGAGGTCAAAAGACGCAAGAATGATAAGGTTTGGGTGGGGGATTTAACAAACCCCCAAATTATCCAACATCTAGGCTTTGACCCCAATAAGCCGATTAAAATGTTATTTGATGGGGACGCTTTAACGCACATTGAAAAAAGACATGGAGAGGGGAGTCCTTTAGTTGAAAGTAGCGGGCAACCAGCGGTCAAATTGGAAGATATCCAAAACTACCCCGACATTGTGAATCATGCGGATTTGATGAGGGTAGAGGACACGCCTAAGGGCAAGTATCTTTTAGTCGGCAAGCAAATTAACGGGTATATGGCAGTGGTGGAGGTGATAGGCACAAAAAACAACCAATTAACCTTAAAAACGATGTACAAAGAACATGGGAAACTAGAGAATGCAAAGGAATTTAAAAAGTCCATCGGTAACCACGATGTGGCGGATTCACGCCCGTTAAATACGGGTGATTCCTTAGATACCGCTATGGACTTGGGCAATCCTACCAAACCCCCGCTTAACAATCAAACCCCCTTACTCCCCTATAAGCCCAACACACATATCCCAGCCACGACTGAAGAAATCCTAGCCGCAGGCAGAAACGCGCATTTAGACAAGCAAGACATTTTAGACGCCATTAGATTTAAAAACAAGCTTTTAGAAGACATTTTAAAACCTAACCCCGCCTTTGGAGAGAATTTTAAAGAATTTGCGCTTAAGGGGAAAGAGGCGGTTAGCAAGCTTTTAAAAGAAAAACGCGGGCAAGTAGCCGGGGCGTTTTATAGAGAGGACTTGGGTTATATTGATTTGGTGTGGGGGAGTGTAGAGGGTAAAGGTAAAGAGGCTAAAGGCCTAGAGTTATCTAAGATTGTAGAAAAGCATTTGGAGGATTTTAAGGACTTTAAGGGCAGCACCCCATACGAAAAACTAGCGCATGGCCTTGATGAGATTATGGCTAAAGGGCAAGCTGTCCAAACCCACAATGGTTACAATATCCTCTACAATGGTTATAAAATCGGGCTTAACGAGGGGTGGAATCAAGGGGGCGTTAAAGTCGGTAAAAATAAGTGGGTGGTTACCGCTTATGACAACTCTAGGGATTTAGCGAGCAAGAGCCAAGGTCGCAACTCTGACTCTTTGACTAAGGGCGAGACTCTGCCCCTAAACTCTAAACCCGACTCTACCACATCCCCCCTTAAAAAGCGCACAAAACCCAAAGAAAAGAAACCCGAGATGACCCCAGAAGAAGAAGAGCAAATAAATAAACGCCTTGAAGAAGCGATGAAAAGAGCCGCCCAAGAGCGCCAGCAAGAAGAAGGGCAAAAGAGTTTAGAACTTAAAAAGGTTTTTAAAAAGCATTTTGACTTTAAAGACGATGACATCTTTAACTTCAACTTCCCTAAAGAATTAAAGGCGCAAATAGAAGAAGTGGGCAAAATCCACAACCTAGATTTAAATTATAGCTTTGAGAAACTCAGCCATGGGCTAGAGCCTCTTTTTAAAAAGGAGGATGTGCCCCTTTTAAAACAAATTGTAGAAAAACCCGACTATGTGTTGCAAAGTTTCCACGGGCTTGAGTTCTACAAAAAGGTTAATGGGGAGTGGTATTATTTTGCGCATGCGAGGGCGAGAGAAAAAGAAAGTTTCTATCTTTTGGAGGCTAAAGAAAAGCAAGTTTTGCAGAGATTAGTTAGACATATCATCTTGGGCAGGGACCCTGTTGCTAAAAATGCAGAAGAGGAGCACGCTATTTGGACAGCCAAAATGCAGGGCCTAAACATAACGCCCTTTTCAGAAATCCCATGGCCTGAGCAGTGGCCTAAAGAGTGGCCCAAAGATACCCCCATGGAGCGTGAGTGATGCTAACCCCCTATCTTAACCAAGTTTTTAACGCCGATGCGTTAGGCTTTATGCAGGGCTTGCCTGATGCTTGTAT
>NZ_VKGC01000045.1:0-2082 GCF_007280785.1 Helicobacter mehlei | reverse complement strand
TACCAAACCCCCGCTTAACAATCAAACCACCCTATTGCCCTATAAGAGCACTTATGAGGTGGTGCAAAGGGCTAAAGAACAAGGCCTTAGCCCCGCGCAGACTAAAGTGTTGGTGCAAGAAAACAAAGAGCGCATCGCGGGGTTATTGCCTTATAAAAGAGAAGTGGATATTAAGGGCGTGATTTTTAAAGAAGACATTAAAAGCACGATGCAAATCCTCCAAGAAGGCAGGCAAGCGTATTTAAACCACGCCCAAATTTTACAAGCCTTAAACAAGGCCAAAGAGCTTAAAAGCACAGCCCCAAGCGCATATGAATTAACCCGACACAAACAAAGCAGATTAGCCCAGTTGCAGGATGGGGCATTAGAAGAGGAGTGGCTAACAACTTTTAATCTTAAAAGCCTTGATGCGCCCTTTATTCCTAGTTTTAGCCCCCAAGTGCAAGAAGCTTTAGAGCCTATACTCAAAGGGGAGCCAATCAAACTCACTAGGGGGAGCTTGGTTAAATTAGAAAAACGCCAAAGAGAAGAGTTTTTGCCCTTGATTAAGCCGACTTTAGAGCAAAGCGATATGATTTTAAGGGACAAAGAAAATGCGTTAATCTTTGTTAAAGATATGGGTAAAAAATATTATTTTACCAGCGTAGCCCGTTCCAATGATGGATCTTGGACGATCCGCACCAATTCCTATAAAACTTTAAATAGGCTGAAGAATATTGTTAGTGATTTAGGGGAAGTGTTATACATTGATGAGAAAGCCCCAAATATACTCGCTGAGACTTTTAAGGCTAAAACGTTTTCTAACCAACTCACCGATGATTCTAGCGCAATAGGGCTTAAGGGGCAAATTAAACCCAACCCCGCTTTTGGGGAGAATTTTAAAGAATTTGCGCTTAAGGGGAAAGAAGCAGTGGCCAAACTCTTGCAAGAGAAACGCGGGCAAGTAGCCGGGGCGTTTTACCGCCCAGACTTAGGCGAGAGTGGGGGGTATATTGATTTAGTGTGGGGAGCAAACGCGCAGCGTTTGCAAGCGCAGCGTTTGCAAGGCTTAAAGGGAGCTAATGGCAAGCCGCTTAAACCTTATGGCTTAAGCAAGATTGTAGAAAAGCATCTTGAGGATTTTAGCCCTTTTGAGGGGAATACGCCTTTTGAGAAGTTGGGTCATGGGATTGAGGAGATCATAAGAAGGGGGGATTTAGTTACCGACCAAGCGGGCGTAAAAACCATCATTCTAAAAGACAATGGCAGAGAATTTAGGGTAGGGGTTTCGCAGGGCTGGGAGCATAAAGGCAAAAACTACTGGATTGTTACGGCATATGAGAATAGAAAGTCCCCCGCGCAGAAGTTCGACCAAGTCGCGGCTAAGTCTGGGCATGGCTCCGATCTTGCCCAAAAGGACTTAGACGAGCATACCACAACCCCCCTTAAAGCCCAAACCCCCAAGAGCGCAGAAGAGCTAATAGAGTCTTTAGCTGTGGATAACGCAACGGCTAAAAAGTATAATATGCATTACTCCCATGACCCTAGATATATTTTAAGCGATCAGCATGAGGCGTTTAAAAAACTCTTTGGCATTAAAGAAGGCGATGACCCCTTTACCCCCAATATGCCCAAAGAAGTCTTAGAAGCCTTGCAGAGTGCCCAAAAAAAGCCCTTTAAAGTGCGTAGCAAAGATTTTTATTTTGGATTGACCGATGGCTATGCCCCCTATTTTAAACAGACCTTAGAACACCCCGATGCGGTGTTTCAAGATGAGTTTTTTATGTATCTTGTTAAAAACATTGATGGTAAGATATTTGCGTTTAGGGCTGAAAATAGCACGGATGCAAAATACTTTGAAAGACTCTACCCCTATGAGTTAGAGGGCTTACAAGAAAGAGCTACACGGCTTGGCAATGGCGTTAAAGCCAAATCATATACACAACTCACAAAGGAAGAGAGGGGGGTAAGACGCGCAAATACCCAAGCCAAACAAGAGGAGGCTAAAGCCAACAAACCCCCCTTAAAAAAGCCCAAGGACTACAAACAGCCCCAAAGTTTAGAGGGGCTAGAAGAGTTGCCTAAGATTGCGCCCAAAGACCC
>NZ_VKGC01000044.1:0-2363 GCF_007280785.1 Helicobacter mehlei | reverse complement strand
ATTTAGAGAATGCCAAGGGCAATCCAGTTATTATCGCGGCCGCTGAAAAGGTGGCTAGGATGTTCAGCGATTTAAAATCTTACTAAGTCAGTCCAAAAATCCGGGACCATAGCTTAAATTGAAATTAAATAATAATTCCTTGCCAAAGTGAGCTTGCAAACAAGACTTGGTAAAGACACTCTTTATCTTCAAGAAAGACTTGCCAAGAATTCACCAAAATATCAAAAATATCAAACGCCGACACCTCCAAAGCCCAATTCAGTGGCACAGACAATTTCCACATTCTCTCTGCCCATAAATGGGCTGATCACTCTTTTTGCATTCATAGGCATGCGCTCTAAATTAAGCTCACCGCCAAAGATTTACCCCCACTATAGCACAAAGAGAGCTTTTAACGTAGCGTTTATAACGCAATTTTGGGATTTGAGATTGTTTAAAATGTGTTTTTTGAGTTGGTGCAAGCGTGCCACTTTAAGTAGAATATCCCCCAATGAACCCACTCTAAACAAAATAACAAATTTTCATTAGGATTTGCAAATCCGCAATTTATACATTCTGCAACCATGTTATTTTCGGCAATACTAGCATAAAGAACTCAGCGCGAGGTGGTTTTTAGACTTTTATTTGGCTTAAGACTTAAGGAAATATTTCTTAATAACAAAAACACATATACTTGGAGATAACAAAAGTGAGACTCGTTGCGTGCCTGGTGTCTGGATCGATCACAATCACAAAGGCTCATGCAATCTTGCAAAAACAACCAAGTTATTGCCACAAAGAGAGGCAAAGATTGCCAAATTTACTAACCTACGCCGCAAAGCCCCTAGATCAACTACGGGGATGCTGGCCTAGTGAGCAAGTCTTGATAAGGCCAAAATCCCGCAAACAACCGAACTATTTATTTGAAAAAATAATTAGATTGCCACGCAGATAACTCCTCCAAGCGTTTGCTGATATTTTTTATCACCGCATTGGCAACACTTTTATCCGCTGTAGCAATCACCTCTCGATAAAACTCTTTGCGTTGTTTGGGATTCATTTTTTCAGCCCGTTTGTAAATTTCCATAGCATAATCGGGTTTTTCTTCGGGAGCAACTTTGCCAGCCAATTTGATGAGGTCCGCATTACTTGTGTTTTGATACGAAACTTCTCTTGCTGACAAGGCAACACATAAACTCGCTAAAACCAAAGCAGAAATCCCTAATCTAAAAGACCACATGTTAATCCTCCGTAAAAAAAATAAAAATACCGCGTCATTCTATTCATATTTATAAACCTTACGTAAATGTGCCAAAACAGATGTTTTAAAATCCCCAAATTTTGTGAAAAATCGTTAATTCAAGGTTTAGCTGAACTGCCCTTGAAGCCAACAATACAAACAGTAAACCTAGGCAAGACCACAATAGATCCAAGAGAACAGAGAGCGAACACACCACAAGACAAGAGAAATCTTGAAAATATTCGCGAAGCAAAAAAGCTTGTGTAAAAATGTGTTTTGAATTTTTGCAAACCTCTATAACTGCTCCATAACTCTTTTCATCCAAAAAATAATGTTTTCCATCTATCCATCTCTTGCTCTATAACCCCTTAAAAGCGTGAATCTTAAAAATCTCTCTAAGATTGTTGAGAGACTTTAACAAAATATCAGAGTTGCTAACTTTTGGATACTCTACCCCCGTGCTAGAGAAAGCTTGGTGCTTTTTTGTAGTTTTAATGGTCGAACCGCGGAAGCCCGGTATTTGTGTATTAGATTGTCGTGTCTTGTCTAAAAACGCCTGAGGCATACGAGTATTAGAACCCTCCACCTATAATATACGGCTTTTCTACGCGCTCAAGGGGAGTGATGAAAAAGCTACACAGTGCTTGGTAAAAGCGTGCCAACAAGTTTTTGTTTAGCGGGTCATATTTTCCGCTTTAATGTGGGTTACTCCAAAAACCAAAAACCACTCCCCATCCCCCAAATGCATTTAAATCGATTTTAGGACCATTCTAGCATATATGGCATAACGCTTTTGTCAAAAACCAATACTGGCTATCCAAGGGAGAGGGACAGATGCGCTTTACAATTTTTTGGGTTTATCGTGCTGAAGCAATCTTTGGTTTGTGTAAGTCATTATTGGTTTGAGGCTTGGGGGCATTTATTGTAGTCTATGATGTGGTCTTTGTTTCCCAGTGGGTATTTCTCAATGCTCGGGATTTGGAGCTACTCAAAAAAACACGACTACGGGAAGATGTCTGCCGATTTTTCTTCCCTGTGTCTGCGTGCTCGATCTCTATAAATTCTTACAACAACTCTTTTTGTCCCATAGCAAGCCTTCAAGCAAAGATAAAAGGGTGTTTTAACAAAAAATCCTACAGACTGA
>NZ_VKGC01000043.1:0-2636 GCF_007280785.1 Helicobacter mehlei | reverse complement strand
AAAGCTTGTCATCAATCTTACACCACTCTAGTTGGGCAAACTTGCGCCACTTTGGTTTTATCATCTTGGTGGGCATAAGGATTAAATGCTAAAGCGTTTGGGCTTAAGCTAGGCCACTCTAGTTGGGGCTTTTCTAGCCTTTTGGTATCAATTGCCCGTTTGACTATTAAAATGCTAGCGCATTTTGCAAAAGCCTAGGGGCTTTTGCTCATTAAACACTACGCGTTCCGCTACGCTCCATTAAACCCTTCGGGTTTAACCCTTGCCCTCTCCCTAGCAAAATGCTAAGATGTGGGGGCACTTGGTTAAGTGTGTGTTCTTTGTGCCTAGCGTGGGCATCTTAAATTCCCAATTATAGTAAGCTCATCGTTTCTCTCCCACGCTAGGAATCCTTGAATCTAAGGGAGCAGGATGTGGAACTTTATAACAAAATCCAAGAATTATTAGAAGCCAATAAAAAGACCAGACAAGAGAGTATCAGCGTGTTAGAGCTAGCCCGGGGCACGCTAGCCAAACAGGTTAAAATGCACTTTGAGGCCAAGGCCAAAGAGTTAGAGCAACGCTACGACCAGGCGGTGCAAGAGAAGATTAACGATCCGCAAGTGGCTAGCGATGTGGCCAATAATTTAAACAAAATGGCCGCCCAAGAAGTGGCTAGGGCAATGCCGGCTTTAGAGCGCAATATCCAGACCGCGCTATTGGCCAAGATTGAGACCAAGGCCCTAGCCCAAAGTGCCCAAGAGAGTCTTAAAGAGGATTTGCGCGCGCAAATAGACACAAAAAGGATTTTTAGCCCAGAGGAGTTAAATGTCTTTTTAGAGCGCGCTAAGGGCGAGATTGTGCAAGAGTTCAGGCAGAGTATCCAAACAAGCCTCTTTGGAGTGTGGCAGGCGCAATTAAGATCGGTGCTTGCCCAAGGGCAAGAGGATTTACAAGATGCGCTTTTAGAGCTCAAAGAAATGGGGAAAGAAGTGTTAGAGGCCCAGTTTTTGCCCCTAGTCCAAGAGGAAATTACACGCCTTGACTTTAGTTTTCTCAAAGAACAGCACGCCCTTTTTTACCCCGCCATTGAAGAGCATTTAAAGGAAATGTTTTTAAAAGAGTTGGAACGGGATTTTATGCAGGCCTATTGGCAGGACTTCATCACCGACTTTTTAAACCAACAGGCCCCGCTCAAACGCCTTAAAGAAATCGAATTTGAGGCCCAAACGCACTTAGAAAGTTTGCTATTGGGCAATGCGGTTAAAATGCTCCAAGAGCAAGAGATGGCTTGGATGCAAATACGGCTCAAAGAGTGGCAATTTAAAAATGATGTGGCCCTTGCCCTCAAAAAGCAAGAGCTCATCAAGCAGGGCATTTTACAAGATGAGTGGCTACACACAAAAGCTTATAAGGTGAATTGATGGGATTAGCAGAGATGACGCAACGGGCTAGCCAAGCCCTTAAGGAAAACGCGCAAGAGGTTTTAGAGAGGCTCAATAAGACCCCCAATGGCACTAAAACCCTTTTGGCTACACAAGGCTATAAGCAGACAGAGAGTGCCCAAGAGGATAGCCCCCCTAAGCGGGACTTTAGTCCCTTCATCATTGAGGAAAACCAGGGGAATATGGATGCCCCTATAGAAGGGCAGGCAAGCTTACCCCCATCAACGGGGATTAAGCAACTAGATAGCAAGATTAAAGGCAGGAATCTAAGCCTCTTTGATTATTATATGGCTAAAAACTATTTGGGGATTAACCTAGGCGTGTTTTTGGGCGGGAGTTTGGAGCTCAACCAAAAGGTGGCTAACCGCACCAAAGCCACGAGCGATATATACGAGACCATTAAGGCCCTTGATCTAGGGGATAATATCATCAACAAGGCCCAAAAGAATAGCGGCCTTTTTAATGGCTTGTTGCGCAAGGCTAACCAATTGACCAGCGGGGTAGTGCCCCTAGGGGCTGAACTAGCCCAAACCGATACGGCGGTCAATCAATACACCTACAGCACCGCAAGGGCATTAACCAATGGGAAGGTGACTAACCAAACCCTAGATGATCTAAAACACATCACGCGGATAGGTTTTAGGGGGGCTAAGGAATACACCGCCAGGCTAGGGGAAACCCAAAACATCAATCTAAACTACTTGACCAGCCAATTGCACAACTTGCAGGCCTTGGGGGGCAAGATCACCCCGGATATGTTGGGCAAGTTAGCCGAGTACAGGCTTAAGGCGCGCTATATCCAAGAAAGCGGTGGGGATATTGATTTGCGCGCTTATAACAAATTAGGGGGGCAATGATGGCCACCTTGATTTTTAATGGGCAAAGTAGTCGCCAAGAGCTTAACCCCGGAGACAAAGCCAAAGACTATCTAGTGACCATCACCGGATGCAAGGGGGAAGATGCCAGCTATGGGCCAGAAAATGCTTGGCAACATAGCTATTACAAACAGGGCAACCATGGGGCTTTGGTGTATGTGGATATTGATAACGCGAGGATTAACTTTACCATTGCCGGAGGCCAAGGGAGCCTAACAGCCCTAAGACGCACGGGTTATAGAACCACAGAACAGCAGTGGCGCGACACTTCTTATTGGGGCAAGGAGGCTTATACCACAACAGAGGAGTATTGGGACACCGAGCGTTATTGGATATA
>NZ_VKGC01000042.1:0-2735 GCF_007280785.1 Helicobacter mehlei | reverse complement strand
TAGAAAAAAGCCTTCGAGCTATCACATTTGCTTAGGCAAAAGCGCATTATATCGGTGTAAAGCTTAAGGGGGGCTTAGGGGTGGCAGTGACTCTAAATTTTGCCCAAAAGTAGAGAAATTGTCTTTTAAGTCTTATTCTAGTAGTCTTACCGGGCTGATAACCTCCACTTGGAGTTCGGTCCAAGCCCGTATCCCATTATGAGGAAGGCGTAAGGGGGGTCGCGCATTGCGGTCCGCTTGTTCCACCCGTTCGGCCGTTCAAAAAGCGGATAATGGCGGCGTATCGTTCTATTTCCAAGGCCTCACATCCTCCACCCCTTGACTCTCTTTCTCTCTCGCTAAAATGCTTTTTGTATTTTTAATTTTATAGGCAAGGAGCAAACATGTTTATCCAAGATTTGAGTGTTGAGCAACAACAAGTGTTCTTGTATTTGGCTAGAAAAGTCATTGAGGCCGATGGGGTGTTGCATGAATTGCAACTAGGCGCGTTGGATACGATCAAAAAGCAATGCGAATATGG
The DNA here is from genome assembly GCF_007280785.1 of Helicobacter mehlei. Lineage (NCBI taxonomy): Bacteria > Pseudomonadati > Campylobacterota > Epsilonproteobacteria > Campylobacterales > Helicobacteraceae > Helicobacter > Helicobacter mehlei. Next base: position 2,215 of record NZ_VKGC01000042.1, on the reverse strand, counting down.
CATTTCTGAAAAAGAAGTGCCTTTAAACACTCTGGGCAAACTTTTCACCACCAACCACGCCAAACATGCCACCTTGCTAGAGCTAACCTCTGTTGCCCTAGCTGATAGCCGTTGGCATGACAACGAGAGAGACGCGATCTACTCTTATGCTAAAGAGATGGGAGTATCACCCCAAAAGGTCGATCAGCTCAAGGATTGGGTAGTTAAGAACTTTATGCTTTACCAAGAAGCGGTTAAGTTGTTGGATTAGGGGGTTAAAATGTTTGGATTTTTAAAAGCCATGGTGAGTCCAGCGGGAATTGTTGCAACTGTAGCTAAAAGCGATAAAGAAAAGAGGGAAAAAGAAGCGAGGGAGAAGGAATTGCTCGAGGCTAAGGCTAAGGCTAGACTAATACAATCGGCAATAAGATCGCCACAAGCTACACTAAATGCTACAGCTCTATATCTACTACATGAAATAGGTAGAAGATTTTATGAAAGTTTTATGGTCAAATATCCAATACACAGAAAAAGTGATATATGGGATGATGCTCCGGTCGATGGAGAACCTGCTGTGGGCAGTATTGTATGGTGCGACTTGGGCGATGCTGCACATTCGGGTATTTATCTAGGCAAAATCATGCATTTGACGGGAAAATTCAACGATAATCCTTGCAAGATAGAAAAAACGGATCTATACGGATTTAGTGGTGGAGACCATATTTTTGTTTCGTGTAAGGACAAAATGGCGGTTGGCGATCCAAAAGCAGCCGAGTATGCTAAAGAACATGAAAATGAAGAGAGGGACTATAACCTATTGGAAAATAATTGCCATGGTTTCACTGCGGAGTGTTTTACAGGAAACGAGCAAAATGAGGTTCGTATTAGCAAACCTGACGATGTTGGAGAAAATCTACGCATGGACTGCTGGCGGTGGTGGAAATATCAATAGACTTCAAGGAGTAAAAATGGCAAAAGGATTGTTTCAATTGATGGGAATGTCAATGGAAGATGATAAGGCAAACCAAAACACCCCACAGAGTATCATCATTGATGAGGAAACCGCCAAACATATCAAGGGGAGCGGAGACTCTGAAGCAAAAGACTTTGGCTATGATTCTTGGATTGACTATTACCGCAAATACATGAAAATCCCATGTTGTTATTTGGATTGTCCTAATGATGCCGAGATTGGGGCACATGTGATGATTAAAACCGAAGAACATGGGAAAGAATGGTGGATTGCACCCGTATGTCCCAGCCACAACCCGCCTACAAACGAGCCCTTTAATGTCAAGGCAAACACCATAGCCGTGCGGCATCCTCAAAAATAACCCCAAACAAGGGGATTTGTTGCCATCAATGTTCCCCCTTGCCACTAAACCCTAGGTCCAGCACTCTTGGGGTAGGTCCAAAGCGTATTTTGGATACAATGAGCTATCTCTACTTAGAAGGCTTTGTATGTTCCAACCCTTGTTAGATGTATTTGCCCAATCCACGCACCTCCCCCAAGCTCCCCAAAAAAAGCCCCTCAAGCTGGGCTTAAAATGGTACGGTGATGGTGTGGAGGATTTTAAGAGCTGTTGTTTTTACCATGTCTTAAGCTCCCACTACGACATTAGTTTTACTGACAAAAATACTTGCGATCTTTTCTTAAGGGGGTTTCTTTTCCACGACAAAGATCTTATAGAATGTGCTAAGTTGCGGATGATGTTCATGGGCGAGAATGCCCGGATTGATTTTAATCTCTATGATTTTGGCATGGGTTTTGATGATCTCAGTTTCCATGATCGTTATTTGCGCGTGCCTCTTTACTACCTTTCTCTTTGGATGTTTTTTAAGCTAGCGATGGGTCCTAACTCCCCCTTTCAAATAGACGAGTCAATCCAGCGTGCCTTTTATGCTCTTTCACCCGACAAAAGTCCTGATCACCCGTATTCTGAAAACGCTCACCATGGCACTATTACCCTCAATACCTCTTTTAGCGACAACTACCCGCATTTGCACGCCTTAGCCAGCGATCAGAGCGATCCGACTAAACGCGCCTTTGCCAGTTTTGTTGCCTCTAACCCCAAAGCCCCCGTGCGCAATGCTTTTTACCAATTGCTCAACGCCTACCGCCCAATTGGGGGGGGGGGGGGGGGTTTAACCCGTTGGGGGGCCCGGGGGCCAATAAGGGGGGGTTTTTTACCCAAAAAAATTTTTTGGGGGTTTTTGGGATTGGGGGGGGGTTGGG
>NZ_VKGC01000041.1:0-2851 GCF_007280785.1 Helicobacter mehlei | reverse complement strand
TTATATTTTTTAGCCTGCTTTCTAGCATCCTTACATGCTATGGACGATCGCAAAGCGATGGAACAGGTCAAACAGTGGTTGCGTGATTTTGTGCCCAAAGAGGTGAGCCAAGATGCCAATAGTTACTATGTGATTACCCCCCAAGCAGAATGGAGCGTGGAGAACAAAACCCCCATTGAGTTTAAGGGCGAAAAATACACCTTTCTTTATGCCAAAGCTAAATTTTATGCCAATAACGAAGCCACTAACAATGCGTGGATGTGCTCGGGTGTGTTGTATCAAGGCAAACTTTACAAGGGTTTTTGTTTGGAGGGTTTTAATGGTGTTTTATTTGCCCAAGTTGTGGAGCATAACCAAGAACCCTATTTAGTGTTAGTGCTTGGAGGAGGTTTTGATTATTATAAGCAGCCCACATTGCCCATTTTGGTGTTTAGAATCATCGATCGCACCTTTTACCTAGACTACTACGGCGCACAGAATGCTGATACGCGAATCGATCGCTATTGCCTTTCCCAAGACGACCCAGAGGGCGCGCATAAAATTGCGATGGGTGAGCTCAACAATAGCCTTTTAGTCCAATTACAAATGCGCTCTAAAGATCGCCTCTGTGGTGTTAAAAATCCTCCTCTACAGCCTCCTATGGATATTGTAATGGGCAATCGCTCCTACCGCTTGATCCAAATAGCCCCCTATTTTTACTTGAATCACACCCCTCTAGCAGGTTGCGACTATATCCAGATTCCAGGTCTTGGATACAACGCTCTATGCCATGGCGCACAGGTGCAAACTAAATTCACCCATAAGGGGCGGTTTTTGACCCTAGAGAGTTATTGGCAACACAAACCCACCTCTAAACCTTTTACTAAGGCTTATAAAGGTTTCATCACTTTAAAAGAAATCGATGGGACTTTGTATTTATACCAGTATAGCCAACAAGTTTTCCAAGTGGAGACTAAGAGCACTTTTAAAGAACTCGTGGGCACGGATATTTTTTATAGACAACCCAGAGACGATCCTAGTGCTAAAAATTTAATCAAATGGGATCAGGTAAGCATTCCTAAACTCTCCAAACTTGAAACCGAGTGCCGTTTCCGTGGGCTGTGTGAGCGTAGATGAAAAAGATATTGGGGCTTTTGATCGGTGTGCTTATTTTGCATGGGGCTAGTAACCCATTTGCCACAACGCAAGCACAAGCCTTAGGGGCGATCCAACAATGGCTGGCAGATTTTATGCAAGCCAAGCAATACCAGCGTTTCTTTTTATACCCCCCCACAAGCGATCTGCCCTCTAGCCTAGATGATTACCCAACATACGGCACCTCGTGCCCAAAGGATCAACCCCATTGCCACAAGATCACCACTCTTCTTTTGAGTGCCTATGGCGAGTTTTACAAAGATTATCGGGTGCAAGCTAAGGGCATGTGTTTGGGCATCATCAAGCCAAGTAGCGCGCTTGAAAAGGGTTTTTGTTTGAAAGATTTCACAGAACCTAGATTTGAAGACACCCCCAAACAAGGCATTAGGCTAATCAAACTAGCCATGTTGCGCTTTATCCCCCCCACGCTCACTTCTCAAGCCCAACATAAGCCCGTTGTGCTCGAATTTAGGATCGTTAGTGAAGAGAGGTTTTATTTATACCGATTCAGAGAATTTAAAGGTTGGTGGCGCTCTGACTATTATGATTTTTACGATCAATTAAGAGATGACCCCAAAGACCCCTACAAATACCCCCTAGAGGCTGTTACAAACCAACTCTTGGAACATTTCAAGACCATGCCCCGTATTTTTGCCTTTAAGGGAGAAGCGTTGCAAAACTCCATAGACTATCTTGAGGGCACGCCCTATACCCTTGTGCGCAGCACCCCCAAGCCCCATTCAAAACTTGGCGATCTGGTGTGCTTAAGCATTTTGCACCAGCAACAAATTATCGGGCGCAGTCTGTGTTTAGAGGGTTACCAGCAAGGCGGATTTGCCCATCAAGGGGATTTGCTTAAGCTGGAGTTTAGCCGTCAATATTCCAACATTCTCCAAAAACTCACCATCACCCTTAAATTACAAAAGGGTCAATTTTGGTTAGATAGACTAAGCGGGCAAACGCTACGCACAGATACCCAAACGGGAGTTTCTGAACTCCTAGAATCCCCTCTTTTTTATGACCAAAACCAAGAGGATTTTAAGCACAGAGCCCCCATAAGTTTTAAAAAATTCACCCAAATGTGGCAAAAAAATCAGCCAAGATGATGTAAAATCAGAATGGGTATTTTTATTAAGGATCAGAGATGAAAAAATTAGCTTTTGCTTGGGCTTTTTTAGGACTCTTGGGTCTGAGTGCCAAGCCCTACTACACCACTTACAGCCAAGATATTGAGATAGAGGGGCAAAGATACACCCTAGTTAGCCAGACTAGCCGTGAGACACCTCAGGGCAAACCCACAACCACTTGCTTAAAAATTGAGCGCAATGGGCAGGTTTTGCACGCGCAGTTTTGTATGGAGGCAGTGGGCAAGGCTGACTTCGCTTACAAGAAAAACTATGTTACCCTAGAGTTTTCAGGCACTCTATCCGAACAGGTGAATCGCGAACTTTATCTCACCTTCAAGGTTGTCAATGGTGTTTTTTATTTGCACCAATATAGCCAACAAAACTACATCTACGATGCACAAGGGGTTAAAAAGATTCTCAAAACCCAGATCATTTACCGCCAAAACAGAGATGATCCCCATGGGGAAAACCCTATCACCCTAAACTCTTTGGATGGTGCTTACCAAGATAAGTTGTTTGCCCAATGCAAAGAGCGCGGGTATTGTATGTAGCATGAGGTGGGTTTTTATATGCCTCTTGGGGTTGGTTTG
>NZ_VKGC01000040.1:0-3374 GCF_007280785.1 Helicobacter mehlei | reverse complement strand
ATCTTTCGAGACATCTGATTCCACTTCCTCCCTTGCCAGTATACACTTAACTGTGTCCCCCCCGCCCCCCCGCCCCCCCGCCCCCCCCCCCCCCCCCCGGAAAATAAAGGCAAGTTTTTAAGGTGCATACAAAGTCCCAAAGTCAATTTTAATAGCTTGCTGTGTCAAAGACAAGGGTGCATTATAGCATGGTTTTTGAAAAAAGGGCTAGAAACGGCAACTTAAAACCTATAAATAAAACTATACAAATTTTTTATAGGATCATTTTTGCCCCAATAGTCCCAATTTTTGTTAAAATAGGCGTTACCTTTAACGCTTGCGGACATGCGAAAAGCCAGACACCCGAAAACCAACGGTGCAGAGCAGGCATGGATGAACCAAGAATACAGCAGAAATCCGAGCTTTGCAGGATTTTGCAGAGTTTTATAGGATTTTATAGGTCTGTAAGAACGGTTAGCCCTTTAATGTCTTTAAGCCAACCACCTTAGCCTAGACGCTAGTATTTTGCCATCCACCACAAATTTTTTTAAGGTTGTCTTAACCCCCTTATTTGTTTAAATCCCCTATAATGCCCCCTTTTATAAAGGAGAAACATGCCCAGCCAAGAAGAAACCATAGAATACGGAATCAAAAAAGAGCTAGAAGCCCTTAACATTGCCTACTACGCCAAAACTGCCCCCATCAATGAGGAAACCCAAAGGGCGTTAGAACAAGCCCCTTCAAAGAGCGGGGGGAGTGGCAAGAATTACCCCGATCTCAAATTGTTTTTAAGCACGCCCAGCGCACGCAAATTGCCCGTGATGATCGAGGTCAAGGGGCTTAAGGGGCGTTTAGCCAAGTTTGGCAAGGATCATAGCCCAGATTTAAGCACCAACGCCATTAAAAATTACGCCCTCAATGGGGCGTTGCACTACGCCAACGCGATTTTAGATTATAGCTATAGCTACAATGAGGCGATCGCCATAGGGATCAATGGCTATGAAGAAGCGGGCAAACTCTACAAGCAATACGCCCTTTACTATCTTAACACCAAGCACCTAGCCGTGCCCCAAAAGATCGGGGAATTTAGCGATTTGGGGATTTTGGCAGATTTAGGCAAATTAGAGCAAGCCCTAGACAATCTCACCTTAAGCGAGGCAGAACGCAATAAAGCCATTGAGGATTTAGAGAGCCAAACAGAGGCGCAACTCAACAAGCTTAATCAGTTCTTGCGTGATGACATTTTAGACCTTGAGGAAAATAAGCGGGTACCCCTGCTTGTAGGGATGATCATGGCAGCTACAGGCGTGGCGGCGATGCAGGATCGCCCCGGAGTGGGGGCTTTGGGCTTAGAGGATTTAAAAAGCGAACAAGACAAGGATACCCACGATGGGCATGAGTTCATTAAAAAAATCAAAGCCTTTTTAAACGCCAAAAAATTGCCCCCAGAAAAAAACGAGCTAATCCTTAATGAACTCGAAACCATTTTTATCCATTCCAAGTTGTGGTCTTTAAACAGCTACACCACCGCCAACACCGCCGAAAGCCCCTTGAAAAAGATTTATGGGCGGTTTTTAGAGGGGGTTTATCCTTTGGTTAAAAAGCTCACCAGCACGGCAGACATTGCGGGCAGGCTCTTTAATGTGCTCACCAAGTGGCTTAATGTCCCCGACAACAAGAAAAACGATGTCGTTTTAACCCCTCGTGAGGTGGTGGATTTAATGGTGGAGTTAGCCCAAGTCAATAAAGATTCCTTCGTGTGGGATTATGCCGCCGGATCAGGGGCGTTTTTGATCTCTAGCATGAATAAAATGATTAAAGATTGCGAGGACAAGATCGCCGACCCTAAAGCTAGGGAGGAGAAGATCCTTAAGATTAAAAACGAACAACTGCTAGGCATTGAGAAACACATTGATATTTTCTTAATGGGGATTTTAAATATGCTCTTGCTAGGCGATGGGAGTGCAAATTTTTTACACAAGGATAGCCTAGAGGATTTTGAAGCTAAAAAGCCTATCTACTACGAACAAGGCGATCTTAAGGATGAACCTTTTAAGGCAAATGTGTTTTTACTCAACCCCCCCTACAGCGCAAAGGGCAAGGGCTTTATTTTTGTAGAGCGGGCATTAGAGAGGATGGAGAAGGGGCGCGCGGTGGTGATCATCCAAGAGAATGCGGGCAGTGGCAATGGCGACATTTACACCAAAAAGATTTTAGAGCATAGCAGCCTAGTGGCAAGCATTAAAATGCCCCTAGATTTGTTCGTGGGCAAATCTAGCGTACAAACGGCGATTTATGTCTTTGATGTCGGCACGCCCCACGACCCAAATAAAAATGTCAAATTCATAGACTTTAGTAACGATGGCTACACCCGCGCGGCGCGCAAAAAGGCAAGGGCTAGCACAAATTTACGCGACACCGATCACGCCAAAGAACGCTACCGAGAATTAATAAATATCGTGGTGCATGATGAAGATCCAAAGTTTTATAAAGACCATTTTATTAAGGATAAAATCAATACTGAGGGTAAGGACTGGACCTACGCCCAACACCAAAAGATAGACACCACGCCTAAGCTGGGCGATTTTAGCGGGAGTGTGGCGGAGTTTTTAGCCTATGAAGTGTCCTTAGTGCTCAAAGGCACAGAGGGAAAGCCCCACCCCCACGCCTAAAAAGCTGGCAAGCTTTGTGCGCCCTAGAGTGGCGTGGGGTGCAATTAGGGAAGATTTTTGAGGTCTTTAAGCCTGCCAAACACAGCCACCAAAAACGGCTTTTACCCACAGAACCCAAAGAGGGCTATATCCCGGCCATCACTTGCACCACGCAAAACAACGGCATCGCCTGTTATATGCCAAGAGAGGGGGCTTTGGTGCTGGAAAATATGATTTCTGTGGGAGCTAATGGGGATGCGCCCGCCTTTTACCAACCTAGAGAATTTGCGCTTTTGCAAGATTGTTACGCCCTAAAATTTAAGGGCAAAGAGCTAAACCGCTTGCAATATTTGTTTTTGGTCGTGTGCCTAAATAAGGTCTTGGCTAAGTTTAACTGGAACAACAAATCCGGCTGGGCTAAGGTCAGCCAAGAGAAAATCCTTTTGCCCTTTGCCAAGAATGGGGAAATTGCTTTTGAAGTGATAGAGGTATTTATAAGGGAACTTCAAGCGGAGCGCTTGGAGGAACTTCAAGCGTATCTAAAAGTAACAGGATTGGAGGACACTATGCTAACCCCAGAGGAAGAACACGCCTTAAATATTTTCACAAACTATTTTGTTTGGAAATCGGGGGGGGGGGGGGGGGGGGGGGGTGGGGGGGGGGGGGGTTAAAAAGGGGGGGGTGGTGGGGATAAAACCCCCGACAAGGAAATTGTGCGGGTTATATGTGGCGGTGGTGGGGGGG